>JBCDHX010000131.1:0-16680 GCA_038749535.1 Bacteroidota bacterium | reverse complement strand
CAAAACGAATCAAAAGGTCTAGAAATGGCAAACTCCTCCGTCGAACCTGCCCTTTCGCCATCCGCCACCTAAGTAAAACGTGTTCCACACTTGCTCCATACGACAACTATTGATTATCATACTTTTGATGCGTTTGCCCTACAAGATACTTCTCTTATGCCTGTTTGTTGCATATAAAACTATAAGTAGGTAGGACTTGCAGAAAAAAAGCCTGTACTACGTATTCTGTAGTACAGGCTTTTTTGCTGGTATGCACAAGAGGTATTTATACTGACAAACAAACTTGTGGACACAGCAAGAGCTTTACCAAAGTAACTCTTCTACCTTACCTCGCGCAACTTTAGCAAAGCGTGAAGTAAACTGAAATTGTCCATAAGTCATTGGGGCAGTACAGGCATCCCCTAGTGCCCACACCCAATTGGCGAGCCATCCGGCAGGCTTGGTACCTCCGGCATTTTGTACTGCGATGGATCATTGAAGAACTGCTGCATCTGAAATTGTAGATAGGTATCTTGGTCGCTACTCACTGCGCCTAGTGTTTCTTCCCACTGCCGGATGTAATTCAGCGCAGCGGCTGGTACGCTTTGTGCGCCGCTTTTGTGATTGGCGAGTTGTAGTAAATGCTGCAAAAATAGCCGTTCTGAGTTATCACCGATGGCTTTTTCAAAACGAGATTGGGACATCCGAGCGCGTAGGCTTTTATGGATTTCTCCAAAATATTGATTGGGTGAGTAGCGGATTTTTTCTCGTGCATGTTGCTCTGCCATTCTAGCAATGCGGTTGGGTTGCATCAATAATGATAAGCTAAAATTGACAGAAGCTTCTGCTGCGCCCATAGGATCGAATGTCAGTCCCGTATGTACTTTGAAGAGTTCTCTACCTCTTTGATAACCAATAGGTTGCGGTGGAATCAACGCAATCACTTTTTCCGGTAGTCGCAAGAAAGTCGGATCGAGTGTTTTCAATACCGCGTCCAATGCTTCTTTCTGTTTGTCTTCGCTGAGTACTTTATTGGTCGGCTGTCCATCACCGCGTACTGCATACGCATAATCGACACCACCAATGAGTTTGACTGCCGCTTCTACTTGATAGCGATGCGCCAAGTATAAAGGAACAAGCACATTTTCCAAACTTGCCATAGGTGCGCCTTCCGGTATATTTTTTTCGGAAAAATTATTCAAGGCGGTCTCACGCAGCTCGATGATTCTATTCAATTCCTCAGCCGCTGAACCACCGCCATCCCACAAGTGCGCCAATGGATGTGCACCACCCTGCGGACGTGCATCTTGATCGGAAATGTAGTTCAGTCCCATACGCTGATTTTCGCTCAAAATTCCTTGCAATTCCTTTGACTCATCCGTCCCATTTGGAAAATCTTGATAGCCATATATGACGGTGCGCTTGTCCCACTCCCCAATGCCTGTATCATAGGCTTCGCTAAAATCAACGCTTTTGTCTTCTGCCAACTGGATATATGGATGTGGATAGTCCATGACGGATGCTCGATCATCGACACTGGCTGCAAAATTGTGTGCCAAACCAATCGTGTGTCCCACTTCATGAGCTGACAACTGCCGCAATCGTGCCAACGCCATCTCTAACAATCGCGGGTCGGCTTCTTCTCCTTTTTCGTAAGCAGCGACCAGCCCTTGCGCAATCAAAAAGTCCTGACGCACACGCAAAGATCCTAAGGAAACATGACCTTTGATGATCTCTCCCGTACGCGGATCGTAGACCGATGCGCCGTATGACCAACCACGTGTGGAGCGATGTACCCACTGAATCAAGTTGTAGCGTACATCTAGCGGATCAGCATCGGCAGGCATTTCTTTGACGATGAAAGCATTTTTGTATCCGGCTGCTTCAAAGGCTTGATTCCACCAGCTTGCGCCTTCGATCAGGGCAGACTTGATGGGTTCTGGCGCACCACGATCTACGTAATAGACAATTGGCTCGACGGCTTCGCTCACTTTGGCAGCTGGATTTTTCTTTTCGAGTCGGTGGCGACGAATGTAACGTTTCGCCAACGGCTGGTCAATAGGCGTCGCATAATCAAAGAAAGTCACCGGAAAATAGCCACTTCTCGGGTCAAATTCACGTGGCTGATAATTGTCATCCGGCAGTTCGACGAAGGAGTGGTGCATCCGAACGGTGACAGCGTCCGAGGAAGGCGTGACAGAGCGAATGTAGCCGCCTTTGGCTTGTCCACCGAAGGTCAGCGTTGCTTCTAGTTCTGTATTTTCAGGAAAGTTTTTACACATTGGGAGGTAGACAGCAGAGCGTTTGGGGTCTAGTTTGTAGCTGCCTTGCTTGGTGCGGGCTAATCGTTGAGATACACCATGCGCATCGCGAAGTAAAAAGCTGGTCGCATCCACCAAAACAGCGTCGTCGCTCTCTGCTTCTACCTTGAAGCCATGCAAGACAGACTGTGCGAAAGCTTGCTCGACCGCTTTTCGTTCGTCAGCATTGTCGCTGATGGCACGATAGTCGTAGTTGGGTTGTACGAGTAGGATTTTAGGTCCGCTGCGCATGAATTTGACAACGCGAGTGTTGCCGAGTTGTCCTCGATCTAGACCAATATCATTCGAGCCGACACCTGCTGCTAAGGCGTTGATGTAGAGAAATTCAGTATCTAGCTTGTCGATTTCCAGCCAAATTTTTCCGGTCGTTTCGTCCCAATAGAAGTCGAAATAGCCTTCGTAAGCTTTGGTGGATTTGGTTTTTTCGGCAATGGTGGGTGTTTTGGATTTGTCGTCTTGAGCAAAGTTAGATGTAAAAATACATACTAGTCCAAGGCAAATACAGAAACGTATCAGAAATGGAGATTTCATAAATGAAAAGAGATTGTCTTTGAACAAAGATCGAAGATAGGAAAATGTAGGTAAGAGAACTATCAAAAGTTGACGGAGTTACTTTTCAATAAACCCATTGAAATTTGGATCTCGCCAATCTTGTAATACAATATCCTTGATTCTGCTAAAATGTTTGGTATTGGAAGTGACCATTATTAAATCATATCGGACGGCTGTAGTGCCTATCCACAAATCGTGGTCAGCAATTAAATTTCCATTCTTTCTTAATCTTGCCTTTTCCCGACCGAACAATGCTAACACTTCACTAATTGGAAGAATATTGAAGGAAGCTGAAATATCCAGAGGTTCACTTTTTTGCTTTTCATAATTAGAGCTATAATGAACACCGAAATGTAATTCTCCAATTGTAATTTCTGATACAAAACAGTTTGTGATGCCTATGCTTTCGATCTTTTGTAGAATCTGATAACGCTCTTTAATCAGATCAATGATCGTATCTGAATCTAGCAAGTATTTGGATTCATTCATAGATCATACACTTTGTCAGATACTGTTCTGCTTTTTGTAATCATATCTTCTTCTATATCTATTTTATTCCAAGAAAAGATGAGCTGTTTTAGGTTGGTCAATCGCTCTTTCTCCTCTTTTTCTTGATAAGTAATAGAATGATGATCTCTGAGCCGCTCGGTCAGTTGAGTGAGCAAGTCCAGCTTCGATTGCATGCTTAAAGCATCAAACAACCGTAGATACCATTTAAGAACAAATTCAGACATGACTTAACTTTTCCTTAAAAACAAGAAATGAGATATAAAGTTACAAAATCTCCACTACTCAAATTTTTCATTTTCAGTTTAATGGAAAGCACTCAAAACCTATACTTAATAATTCTACTTGTAGATAAAGCTAAATTCTTTAAATCCTCTTACCTTTGCATCCCGTAACTAGATCAAAGGGCGGCTCTTTTTAGTCATCATTTTTGTCGTCCCTATACATATTAACAGAGTTTTTAATGGCTAAATATATTTTCGTTACGGGCGGGGTGACTTCTTCATTGGGGAAAGGCATCATCGCAGCTTCTCTTGCCAAATTGCTACAAGAAAAAGGCTTTACCGTTACCATTCAAAAGTTTGATCCGTATCTGAATGTCGATCCCGGCACCATGAATCCCTATGAACATGGCGAATGCTATGTGACGGATGATGGGGCAGAAACAGACCTCGATCTGGGGCATTACGAGCGATTTTTGGGAACACCGACTTCTCAGGCGAATAATGTGACGACCGGACGTATTTATCAGACGGTGATCGAGCGGGAGCGCAAAGGCGAATATTTAGGAAAGACGGTACAGGTCATTCCACATATTACCAATGAAATCAAGCGTTGTGTGCAGCTCTTGGGACAGACAGGCGAGTTTGATTTGGTGATTACGGAGCTAGGTGGAACGGTTGGTGATATTGAGTCGTTACCGTATCTGGAAGCTTTGCGGCAGATGCGTCAGGAGCTAGGACATGACAATTGTTTGGTGATTCATTTGACCTTGATTCCTTATTTGGATGCCACTAAAGAGTTGAAAACGAAGCCCACTCAGCATTCTGTCAAGCAGCTCTTACAAGCAGGTATTCAGCCGGATATTTTGGTTTGTCGTACGGCTCACCCGATCAATATGGACATCCGTCGCAAGCTGGCATTATTCTGCAATGTGGAAGTACGGGCGGTCATCGAAGCAATAGAAGCGGAAAGCATCTATCATGTGCCGCTATTGATGTTGAAAGAAGAGCTAGATAGCACAGTCATTTCTAAGCTAAATCTGCAAGACCAACAGGAAGTCAAACTCAAGAAGTGGAAACGCTTTTTGGAGCATTTGAGGAATCCGCGTTCGGAGGTGAATATTGCTTTGGTCGGAAAATATGTAGAGCTACCAGATGCTTACAAGTCGATTTACGAAGCCTTTATTCATGCCGGAACGTCATTGCGCTGCAAAGTGAAAGTGGATGCGGTTCATTCGGAAAGTTTGGAGGGTGAAAAGAGTTATATCAAAAGTGTATTGAGCGAATATGATGGTATCTTGGTCGCGCCGGGATTTGGAGATCGAGGGATAGAAGGAAAGATCAATGCTGTTCGTTTTGCTAGAGAACAGAAAGTGCCTTTGTTTGGCATCTGCTTGGGGCTACAATGTGCGGTGATCGAGTATGCGCGTAATGTCTTGAAACTCAAAGACGCCCATACCGCCGAAATAGAGCACAATACGCCGCATCCGGTCATTGGGCTGATGTCTGACCAAAAAGAAGTAACAAATAAAGGTGGTACGATGCGACTCGGTGCGTATGAATGCAAATTGAAGAAAAATTCTCGAGCGCGTGCCGCTTATGGACAAAAGCGGATTTTCGAGCGCCATCGCCATCGCTACGAAATCAATAATGAGTATGTCGAAGATTTGGTAGAAGGTGGCATGATTCCAACAGGTATCAATCCAAATTCTAATCTAGTCGAGATCATGGAGATCAAAAATCATCCTTGGTTTGTGGGTGTGCAGTTTCATCCAGAGTACAAAAGTACAGTAGAGACGCCGCATCCTTTGTTTGTTGCTTTTCTAGAAGCTTGTATTCAGAATAGAGCTAATAAGGAAGAGAAGGTGACATCTAAAGTGAAGGTGGGATGATGAAGTTGGGATGCGCTATTTTGTCATTGAAACATCTAAGGGCATATTAGACACCTAAGTGGGTGACATTTTTATGGACATACAAATCATATAAAGCCGAATATGTAACTGATTTATTTGAAGTGCTTTAGTATTCGGTTTTTCTTTTTCAAAGATGACGGCCGTACCCCTCGTAGAGAAAATACTTAAGAGTAGCTGCACTATTGGATTGGCAGGCTAATAGAGATAATGCATGAATAGTTGGTATCTCTCACTCATCACCTTTCGCGAATCGCCCCAAGGTGTCGGGTCAAGTTCTCTACATCCTAATACCCTTTCGGCTTCAAAAAAGCCCCGATGTGCGCTTGCTCCAAACCGTCTTTCCGATCTGCAAAGTACTTTTTCAAAGCAAAAGCGGAGGACGTAAATGCCAAATCTTGCCACGGAATGTCCGCTTCACTAAAGAGTTGAGATTCCAAACTTTCGACGCCCACGCCAAACGCTCCATCTTTTAAGTCTGCCAAGAAATGAATGTAAACTTGATTGACGTGTGGCAAGCTGTAGACGGTCAAGACTCCTCGGATGTCCACTTTTGCTGCTGCTTCCTCTTCTACCTCACGTATTGCTCCGGCTTCTGCGGTTTCGCCATTTTCGAGATAGCCAGCTGGCACATTCCAGTAGCCCAATCGCGGCTCAATGGCACGTCGGCAGAGCAATACTTTGTCTTCCCAAACAGCTAGACAACCGACGACAACTTTTGGATTGACGTAATGGATGGTGTGGCAATTGGTGCAGATGACACGTAGTCGATTGTCACCTTCGGGTATGCGTCGTTCGAGTTTGTTTGATCCGCAGTGGCTGCAAAAATTCATAGGCGATGAGCATTAGAGACCACAAAATAGAAAAAGCGATGCATTCTGTAAATGCACCGCTTTTTCTAAACGCTGTTATTGGTAGTCGGTCAACTAGGCAAACGCATCAAATTGCTTTTTGCTCTATAATTTATCAGATCGTCTGATTTGCAGTGATATGCTTTTGGCATTTGTCTCAAGCCGACGGGCTCTTCATTTTGGCATTGCCCCAAAACGAAGCAAAAAGTCTAGAAAAAGTGAACTCCTCCGTCAGACAGACTTTTTCGGCAGCCGCCACCTAAGTAGAGCGTGTTCCAAGCGTGTTCCAAGCGTGTTCCAAGCATATACGATAAGCTACATATTTTTGGTGCGTTCGTCTTATCGGTCAACAATTACAATTTAATAAACTGCCAATTGAGTAATTGTCCTTGCTGGTCGCGCAAGTATAGGTAGTACGTTCCAGCAGGATAATTGTCTACTTGGATTTGGTATAAATTGTCACCTACGCCTAGATCAACTTGCTGTGTCTGTAAGGTACGACCACTGAAATCAATCAAATACAAGATAGCTTCATGATCGCGATCAGCGTTGATATTGACGTTTAGTAGATCGGTGGTCGGTACCGGATAGATAGATCCAAAGACTTGTCCACGCTCTTCGATTTGGTTGGCATTGCCGACCGTCGGTGTGATTGTCAAACTAACTTCATCATCTTCTTCTGGTATACCTGTATCATTGTTATTAGGTGTAGAATCCGGATCATCTTGCTCAGAATCAATGATTTGTGCAAAGAAAGTGATCGGTGTTTCTGCGGACAACGTAAATAGTGTCAAGCGCAAGGTTTGGGTTTCACCACTGGCGATGAAAGGCACATACCAATACTGGAAAAATAAGTTCCACTCACCCGTAGAAGCTGCCTGAGTCGTATATCGCAAACTATCTGGCAACTGCGCATCGATAAACACATTGGCAGCATCGTCTGGTCCGTCATTCGTCAAAGTGAACGTGTAGACATAGTCCGTAAACTGCTGATATTCCATATCATTGATGGTCAAACTAAGCGACAAATCCGCTTCTTCTCCCCCATCCAAACCACTGCCTGGAATGATGGTCACTGCTGCTTCATCGTCCTCATCCGGTACACCATCTAAGTCATTGGCAGGAGTAGAATCTGGGTCTTCTTGATCACTCGCTATCACTTGCGCAAACAAAGTCAACGCCTCTCCTTCTACCAAACTAAACAACACCAATTCCAGCGTCGCACTCTCTCCGCTTCTCAAAAACGGCACTTCCCAATCCTGCGTCACAATGCGGTAGCTGCTACCTTCTGGCATAGAAGTCGCCGAAGAGAACACCATGCCATCAGGAATCAATGCGCTCACACGCACATTGGCGACACTGTCGGGACCATCATTGGTCAATGTCAATATATAAGTTGTATTGCTAAAGACGGTATACTCATCTTCCAGAACCTCCATCGTCAGTGACAAGTCGGAGACTACGCCACCTCGGATGACTTCTTCAGAAAAGATTGTAAATTCAGCTTCGTCATCTTCGTTTGGCGTACCAAATGTTCCATTGTTCGGTACAGAATCCGGGTCGGCAGGTTGTCCACCGATGACTTGTGCGTACATAGAAATAGGGCCTTCTTCGATGAGCGTAAAAAGCGTCAAGTTCAAGACTGCTGTGTCACCAGCATTTAGATTTTCGATGTTCCACCAACCGAAAAAGACGTTGTAATCGCCTTCTGTTGGATTGGCACTCGTGAAAACCATGCCTTCTGGTATTTGAGCATCTACGAAGATGTTTCTAGCATTTTGAGGACCGTTATTCACCAACATGATTTGATAAGGTACTTCCATGAAGACCTCATAAGGCGTCGTCGGCGCAGTGATCGTCAATTCCAAATCCGCTCCACTGACGCTTTGCACTTCTCCTCTACGGAATGTCAGTAAACTCGGTGCTCCACCTGTCTGTAAAGAACCGTCCGAAGCTGTCAGTCGATAGTAGCGTTGCTCTTCGTCACCTACTTCAAATCCACGTGCTGCCAATAAGCTATCCATCGCCGCCACAGAGTATAGAAAAGTAGAATCAAATCCGGCAATCGTACCACGCTGATCGAAGGCTCTAAAGTCTTCAAATTCCGAAGATTCTACGATATAATATAAGTCGCTTTCATCCTCAGCAGGTGTCCATTCTACCCGGAATCGTCCGGTGGGGTCACCTTCGTTGATGACGCGCTCGCCATTCGTCGGAATGTCAATGACTGTTTCTCCTTGCGGAAAATAGTTGGGTTCTGCGAGTAGCTGTCCGCGCACCAAGCCTTCTGCTGCTTCATCTGTCGTCAAATCGACATACAAGCGATCTTGTCGCAAGGCGCGCATTTCTGTTTCGCTCAGTCTAAAACGATTTTGAGCTGGCAATAACTCTATTATCTGAGGGTCAGCTGTTTCACTAAAATTCAATGTTTGAATCTCATCGCCTTCCATTCCTGCACCACCTAGTAGGAGTTGTACGCTCATGTCATCAGAGACGGCTGGCAGATTTTGAATGCTACCGGTGACGATCAGTTCATCACCGATTAGCTCTGCTTTCAGTCCACCCACGGCTTCTGTCTCTGTTGGTAAAGGCAAGGTATTCTGACCCGAAATGGAAGTCGTAAAATAAGATTGAGCGAAAGGTAAGAGCTGTCCGCGAATAGCACCGTTGACTTCATCTGTCGTCACGATATTGATGTATTCGCCGCGATTGAATAAGTCAGCTGCTGATGTTAAATTGAACATATTGTCAGCTGCTTCTATCACGCCACCTCTGTTGTCGCTCGTTAGATTCACATTCAGGCGCTGTACAATTTCGCCGGCTGTCCCTGCAAATCCATCATAGATATGTGAGCCACCTGCTGCATTGATATTGAAATCACTATCTAGTCCGCTAAAGCTACCTGTCACCGTCGCCGCAGTGCTTCTATATTCCAAAATCGCCTGTCCGTAAGCAGCTGTATTTACTGGAGCTACTTGACTAGCACCGGATAAGCTAGCTACAAAATAAGCCGTCGCTTCTGGTAGCAACTGCCCACGTAATTCGCCGCTGCTCTGCGCGCTGGATGGCACATTAATATATAGTTGGCGTGCTAGTAGGTCTTCGATTTGATCTTCGTTTAACTCGAATGCGTTTTCATTGGCTGGAATGGTATTTTCTACTCGATTCAAAGCAAATAATTGCGCACCTACATTACCAACATGCGCATTGCGTAAGCTCGGTCGCCCCACTGAACCACTTAGCTCACCAAAGCCACCTGAAAGCGTCAACATATTGCCACTCAATTCTGCAATGACGCTACCTTGTCCACGAGAAGCAGATGTCGGTACTGCCAATGTTCCTGAGAGAAAAGCGTGCATGACGATCTGCGCTTCCGGTACCAGCTGTCCACGTAGCGCACCGCTTGGTCGGTTGTCTGTTCCTAAGTTGATGTAGGTATTTCGGTTGAATAGTTCTTCGGCTTCTGTGGGTGAAAGTAACAGGACATTGTCTGTTGCATTGATATTGCCTGCTGTGCCGTCTACAGTCGACTCTACATTTAAAGATTGTAAAAAGCCTCCTACTGTTCCGGCTGCTCCGGCATATAGTCCTGGTCGGCTGCTACTTGTATTTGTTTGCACAGCACTTTCCAAATTATCGAAACTTCCAGCGATAATCATCAATGTATCACTATAAGTCTCTGCCATAATAACACCCTCTGCCAAAGACGTCTGCACCGGAACGGCTTGTGACCCCGTCAGATGCGCCCGAAAAACGGCACTCGCTTCTGCCGGAGCGAATTGTCCGCGTACCTCACCACCAGGATGATCTAGCGTGTGTACATTGGCATAGACGCGTCGCTCACCGATGGCGATGAGTTGATTAATGTCAATGGTAATAGTATTGTCTTCAGCACGAAAAACACCGGAACGACCATCCTCGCTTACTTGAGGAGTCAGTCCCATTAATACAGGACCATTAATGCCTACATTTCCGGTATGCAGATGCGAACCGATAGAAGCATCGTAGTCAGAACCAAGGTTGTTGAAAGAGCCTGTAATGACGACCTCGTTGGGCGACACCAATTCGATAATCAATTGTCCGCTCCCGAAAGTCGTCACCGTCGGTACCTCGTTGCTTCCGAATAGATTGGCAGAAAAATAAGTCAAGGCATCACCGACGATTTGTCCACGAATTTCGCCGTCGGGATGATTGATGGTCGCAACACTGATGTAGAGTTCGCGCGCTTCTAATAATGCAGCTTGGTTGTCATTGATGGTGAATGTATTTAAATTGGGATCGAGTTCGCCGCGTGTCTGAGTGTTGTCCATATTGGGAATCAAGCCCAAGGTGACTGCTCCTTCTTGACCCGCCATTCCGATATGTATATTCATACCATCTTCTACGATAGGCGAAGATAAGTCCTGAAACTGCCCGCTGATGGTCAACTGATTGCCTTCGAGCGAAGCATTGATAGAACCAGATGCTGCCGAGAGAACAGGCATCACTTGGCTGCGTCCGCTGAGTAGGGCACGATATTCGGTCTGAGCAAAAGATAAATTGATGGAAACGAGCGCGAGGATAAGCGCGCTTAAAGCATACTTTAAACGACTCACGTAAAGCAAAGAAGTCATATAAACCGGTTTTTACAATAAAGACATTAGATAATAGACATTAGACAGCCTGCATAAAATTTTGTTAGTCAAAACAATACACTTATATGCTATTTCTAATTTGAATATGTCAAAATGGGCAGTCCGTACAAAAAGAGGATTGCCTGTACTATCTTACTCAATGCCAAAAGCAATGTTTCAAAGTTTGGTGGAAATCGTTGTTGTGGAGGTGTAAAATTGTTGCGATTTGCTGCTGCAATTACCAAGACCATAAAAATTATCGAAGGCTGTACTTTGGATGCCATATTGCATCATCAGCCACAACCGTGCATTTCGACTTGTATTTCGCTACGATTCTTGCATCTTCTCCCAAACTTCCATTTCCTCATGGACAAAAAGTCAATCATGCTCATATAAACTTCACCGATCAACACGGGAGACGCACCTAATTTTTCAGCTAGTTCTTTTTTGGAGGCAATCACAGTCGCTACTCGCTTCTCGTCGCGCAAGGCTGTTCGATCTTTTTTGAATATTGCAGCACGGTGTATATAAACTGCCCGCTCTGCTATGAGCGTTACGATCTGATGGTCAATGGTATCAATTTCAGTACGAATATCCGCCATGTTTTTACATTCCTCCGGTGTCATTTTTTATGTTATTCGAATGAATACAGCCTTTCTTGATCGACAAAAATATTTATGCAGTTTTGAATCTCAAAATATGCTTCGCAACCAGCTGCTCTCCATATTGTTACTTCCCAAAATGCACATCATGAAATCATCACTCCTACTCTTCTTTTTTCTCTTTTCCATTGCGCTCTCTGCTCAACTTGATTTGGACAACTTCCTCTTAGGCGCAAATGCCAAAAAGCTCAACGAGCAATGCATCCGTTTAGTGCCGGACTATCCTTATGCGCGTGGTTCGGCTTGGTACAAAGAGGCGATTGATCTAAATATGCCGTTCGATATGCAGGTTTGTCTAGTGCTCGGCTGCAAAGATGAAGAAGGTGCAGATGGCATCGTTTTTGTCTTTCATCCGACACTGAATACAGGTTACTGGGGAGAGGGAATGGGTTTTGCAGGACTCGTGCCTTCACTTGGGATAGAATTTGATACCTATCAGAATTATCATCTCGCCGATCCTGCGGACGATCATTTGGCCGTCATGAAAAATGGACGTATCCACCATCAGTCGAGTATGATCGGTCCTATTTTATTGCCCAATCTGGAAGACTGTCAAAAACACCCACTTCGGATACAATGGCAGCCCGCTGAGCAAAAGATGGACATTTATCTAGATGGCACACTACAAGCTAGCTACGAAGGTGATCTTATCAATGATGTTTTTCAAGGCAAATCGACTGTCTACTGGGGTGTCACGGCGGCAACTGGGCGACTGAGCAATCACCACGATATTTGTATTAAGAAATTACTGTTTGCGGAAGCGCGTGTGCCACTGAGGATGCGATAAGGAAGCGAAAGCTTAAAGGAAAACGATACAAACGATTAACTTATTAATTATCAATAAGTTACAATTGTTACCTTTCCACAAAATCCATTTACCTTCGAAGCTACCACAGATCATTATTGACAATACTTCGATGAAACGGAGCAAGGTCTACGCATCTTGCTACAAATCATGAATTTCCTCATCCTTACACCAAAACAAGACTTGCTCCGAATATCGGAGGACTCTTAGGAATGAAGAAAAAATAAAGTATCGAAATGGAGCGAGGCTAGTTTGTCGTCAGGCAAGGCAAAAAACGCAGTCCTAGCAGCGCTAAGGCGAGTATTTTTAACGTAGCATGGCGGCGAAATAGCGAAGCCTGTCCCGCTTGCGGGGCTCAAATCGAAAGATTATTATTTTTTCATTCCTTAATTCTTTCACGTTCCTGCAATAACGATAATGGACAAGTACGCGAAAAACTACATCAATGGTACACTCCTACCTGCACGTTCTGGCAAGTACCTGGACAACATCAATCCGGCAACTGGACAAGTCATCAGTCAGTACGCCAATAGTGAAGCGGAAGACATCAATCATGCAGTCGGGGCTGCTCAAAGTGCGCTGTCCGAGTGGCGCCAGATAGATGCCGAGCGTCGTTTTCGACTACTACTACGGATAGCCGACATCATTGAACAAAATACACTCGCTTATGCACAAATCGAAGCTATAGATACCGGAAAGCCGCTCGCCATGGCGAGTACACAGGATGTACCTAGCGCGCAAGCCATATTTCGCTATTACGCAGCGACAGTCTTTCAGCAAACCGGAACGAATGGTCGGCAAGATGAGCAACTGATGCACTATCATCGGCGACAGGCATTGGGTGTGGTGGCTTGTATATTGCCGCCTTTCAAACCGCTGTATAGTCTGTGTAAAGCAATTGCACCTGCACTAGCCATGGGCAATACGATCGTCGTCAAGCCGTCTCAGTATACACCGATGATCACCGCCATGCTATCGCGTGATCTGGAACAAGCCGGACTGCCCAAAGGCGTACTCAACATCGTGCAAGGCGACGACAGTACAATCACAAATTATTTGATGACACACCCTGCAGTCAGAGCAATTTCTTACGGTGGCACTCCCGAAGTGGGCGATCATCTGCGTTTTTCACTAGCGACGACCAATAAGAAATTATCGATCTGTATAGGTGGTAATAATGCGACGATCATATTTGAAGATTGTGATTTCGATGAAATGATGATCGGGACGCTGCGTTCCTCTTTTTCCAATAATGGACAACTTCTACATCACGCCTCACGCTTACTCGTGCAGCGCGAACTGTATCCCAAACTGAAAGAAGAACTGGTCAAACGCGCTCAGTTCATCAAAATCGGCAACCCAATGGCAAGCATCACTGATCTAGGCGCGATTTTATCAGAAGACCATCTGGAGGAACTAGAACAGTGGATGCTATCAGTCGAAATAGAAGGTGGTCAAATTTTGTGTGGCGGCAGTAGAACAGCGTTAGAAGGAGAGCTGGCAGCAGGTTATTTTATGCGCCCGACAGTGATAGAAGGCATCCCCAATGACTCTTTACTCAATCAAGAACCCATCTTCGGACCGGTCGTTCTCATTCAGATTTTTGATACAGAAGAAGAAGCCATCGCGCTAGCCAATGACACCAAATACGGCTTATCTACAACCGTTTGGACACAAGATATTCAGCGTGCTCATCGACTCACCGCTGCTCTACGAGCACGCACAATTTGGATCAATACTTGGTTGCCCGAATATGAAGATATGGAAGGTGGCGGACTATTTGGGACGAATCTGCCGCTGGAAGGCGGACAAGCCGCTTTGAATTTTTTCTCCGAACGAAAGGGAGTGGTGATGAAATATTGATTCAAGGAGCAGTGTGCAATATGCAATGAACATGCTCATTCACTTGTAAAGGTTTCACCTGAAAGTGAAGCCTTTACCTGTCCATCGCTTCGTAACCTTGATCTGTGCCTCTCACCAAACTTGCTACACCCAAAAAAGCGTCTCCAAAGTGCAAAATCAGTTTATCGCCTGTATAATGTTCATCGCATTCTTCCAGTTCGTCTTCGAGCTCTTCTATCACAGTTCGAATGTGCCTCCAACTGATTTCAATGCCTCCGATTGAAGTACCTTTTGTAAAAAGCATGAATTTAATCCTATTCTGATGATCAAGTTTCAGCCGGATATTTGGATTGGATTTGACCTTAAATGAATCTTCATCTCTTTCTAGTTTTCGTACTATTTCATCTGCCGAAAGATGCTGATCGAGTTTAAACTCGCCTGTATTTAAACTCTTTTCCCATTTAAAATGCAATTTATTGAACAACATTCTTTCAAATTGAAACTAGGAATATGAAGTAGAAATTATCAAGTTGAAAATTAACTAAAGTACAACCATTTGATATACAGTTACTTATGGAATAAGTCCGACATCCGAAATCACAAATCGCAAATGTCTAGTAAGATTTATAGGTTAGTAATTTGTTCACTACACATTATACATTGTCAAACCACCAACTGCATTTGCCGCTCTGCATCATTCAGCCGCAATGTTCCTTTATAGAACAACCAAGACGCCACTGCAATCAATAGATGCGAAATGTCGTGCTGATTGAACCATGGACTGACTGCAATTTGGAAATAGTAAACCATAGCTGTCAACAACACAAATCCAATACCAATCAAAAACAATCGACTCCCCGGATTGCGCGTCTGCGAGTAGACATAAGCTTGCAATGGCAATACAATCAGCAGCAATCCATAGGCAGTATGCATCTCGACGAAGCGGAAAGAATCGCGTGGTTCTAATAGGCGGAAAAAAAGGGTAATAAAGGTGAGCGAAACAAAAGTGATGAGTTCGATGATGTTAGCGATTTGCATCACTTTCAGGATTTGTGGTTTGATGATCGTCCGTGTCTGCTCAATGGAAGCCCGCTCTATCAAAGTGACCGCAAACATACTCGTCAGCCAGCCCGGTAGTTTCCAATTGAGTCCAAAGAAATACAGAAACCCATGCCCAAAGACACCACCAATCATCGTCGCAAACCCCATCATCAAAAAGTAATAGCGCAAGAAATTTTGAGCTTTGGACAGTCCTTCTTTTTGTTTCGTCAGCTCCGAAAAAGCATAAAAACAGACCACTGTAATGACCAAATCGGTCACCATCGTCACCGGCTCGTCTACGCGCAATTGATTAATGTAAATGGATGGTTGATCTGCCATAATTTGGATAACGTCAAAACGAAAATAGCCGTTCAATTTGACGCGAAGGTAGAAAAATATGGAGTTTGTTGTTATACGCCGCTAATGCGTCATTGTATAAAATAGATTGGAATAATCCATCTACAACTGATGACGAGACTAGCTAATAGCTCACTGCTAACAACTTAGTCTATCTTATTCAACTTGAACCGAAACTGTCCAGACTGCGTATTCGCGATGAGCGTCATGTTGTTATTGGTGAGTTTAGTGGCGCTTGCGAAGTAAGAAAAGTTCTCGCCATTGACGAAGTCGAAAAACGTCATGTCCAGAAAAAACTCTGCATCATCTTCATCGCCATCGGCATTTCGATCCAAAAAGAGTTCCCATTCGCCTTCAAACACCGCATTCAGCGAAAAGTCATCGTATAACGCGGTATAGTTTGGCAAAAACTCTATGGCATCGCCCTCAAACTCATTGGTGATGTTATCACGAAAGATGTCGCCGTTTTCTTTAAAAGAGGCTTTTTCAAATTCCCAAACACCGATCAGACGATTTTCACGTCGATTGAGTAGGGCTTCGTTGGAGCAGGCGGTGAGGAGGAAAGTAGCGACAAGTGTTAGTAATAATGTGGATGATTTCATGTTGAAAGCGATTAGCTGTTAGCCGCTAGCCATTAGCTGAATCCGAAAATCAATTTGACTTTGTGTACTCAACCCAAAAACGGCAAACAGATGATTGAAATGTATTTCAAGTGGATATACGTCGCCAGCTAATTGCTAAAAGCTTATAGCTATCAGCTTAAAAATAAAACAAACATCCCACTCTATATGTGCGCTGAGCAACGCTTTAAGACCAGATTAACGCAAGTTGCTACCTTTTATGAAATTGGCAACACAATTCAGAATAGCTACCAAACTATTAGGGCAAACGCATCAAAAGTATGATAATCAATAGTTGTCGTATGGAGCAAGTGTGGAACACGTTTTACTTAGGTGGCGGATGGCGAAAGGGCAGGTTCGACGGAGGAGTTTGCCATTTCTAGACCTTTTGATTCGTTT
>JBCDHX010000130.1:0-16703 GCA_038749535.1 Bacteroidota bacterium | reverse complement strand
CTTTTTGAACCTGCCGTCGGCTTAAAAATCTCACTTAGCTCGCTAAACTCGATTTTGAATCCTTAGTCAGAACCATAAATCATTGAAAATCAGTTCGCAAAATTCCCCAACAAGCTCTTAGCTTTTAGCGTCTGGATAAATTAGACATCTAAGACCACAAAAGACATTTAAGAGATTGATTTATAGGACTTTGCGTTTCGATCTTATATGCAAAGACAAGGGTGTATGGTTTTGATGTCAGTCCCTTACTTAAATAGTGTCTTGCGCCCAAACTCACTACAAATGTGGCATTCATGCGGATTGTGTCCACGTGCGGGACAAAATTCTCGACCATAGAAGATGATCTGGAGATGTAGCTTGTTCCACAGTTCTTTGGGAAATATTTTTTTCAGATCAGCTTCTGTTTTTTCGACATTCTTTCCGGTACTCAATTTCCATCTATACGCCAGTCGATGAATGTGTGTATCCACCGGGAAAGCTGGATGCCCGAATCCTTGAGACATCACAACAGAAGCCGTTTTATGTCCCACGCCCGGTAGAGCTTCCAATGCTTCAAAGCTTTCGGGCACCTCCCCATTGTACTCTTCCAATAAGATTTCGGAGAGTCGATGGATGGCTTTGGACTTGCGAGGCGATAAACCGCACGGACGAATGATTTGCCGGATTTCTTCTACCTCCAACTTCACCATTGCTGCCGGATTATCTGCCCGCTCAAATAAATGAGGCGTCACCAGATTGACCCGTTTGTCGGTACACTGCGCAGAGAGCAAGACCGCTATCAGCAGCGTATAATTGTCCATGTGATCGAGTGGCACAGGCACTTCTGGATAGAGTTCTTCAAGTATTACCGCGATTTTGGAGGCTCTTTCTTTTTTTGTCATTTTTTTGTTTCAAGATATGATCCCGATAGCTATCGGGAGTGAGATGTTAGACACTAGACTGTATAAAAGTCTAAAAGGGAATCCGCCACTTGGCGGAAAGCGATCTAATGTCTATCGTCTAATGTCTTAGTTAGACAACATCACAGGCATCACCAACATCAAAATTTCTTCATTCTCTACACTTTCAGCGGGTAGCAAAATACCGGCCCGGCTAGGTCCGGAGAGTTCCATTTTCACTTCGTCGGATTCTAGGACGCTGAGCATTTCGATAAGGAATTTAGCATTGAAGCCGATGGTGAGCGGTTCGCCTTCGAAGGTGCAGGATAGCTGTTCTGTTGCTTCGTTGGAGAAGTCCAAATCTTGTGCAGAGACGGTCAAACTATTTTCTGAGATATTGAGGACAACTTGGTTGGTGGTTTTATTGGCATAAATCGCAATTCGCTTCAAGCAACTTTGGAAATCAGTTCGGCTGACTGTCAATGTATTTGGATTGTCTACCGGGATGACGGCATTGTAATCAGGATAACGCGCATCGACTAGGCGGCAGACCAAGTGAGAATCGCCAAAGTCAAAAAAGGCGTTGGAGTTGTTGAAAGAGATTTTGATACTTCCGGCATTGGGGAGGGCAGATTTCAGTAAGTTCATCGCTTTTTTGGGGACGATGAATGAAGTCGATACATCACTTTCTAACTCTGTCAAAGTATACTTAACTAGCTTGTGTGCATCCGTCGCCACGCTTATCATCTTCCCAAAATCAATTTGCATATAAATGCCATTCATAGCCGGACGTAAGTCATCGTTGCTAGTGGCAAAAAGCGTTTTGCTGATGATTTGGCTCAAGGAGTTGGCGTCTAAGCTGACAGAATCAACCGTTTCTGCTTCCGGTAATTTTGGAAAATCTTGACCGCTCTCTCCTGCTAGTCGATATTTTCCTTGAGAAGAAGTAATTTGAATGCTATTCGTTTCCTCAAAAACCTGAAAAGTGATCGGCTGTTGCGGCAACGCCTTTAAAGTCTCCATCATAATCTTTGCCGGAATCGCGACAACGCCGTCAGCATCCGCCAAAACTTCTAACTTCGTCACGATAGACGTCTCCAAGTCCGTAGCTGCAATGGTCAGTTGCTCTCCTTCAATAGTGAATAAAAAGTCTTCTAAAATCGGGAGTACCGGATTGGTTGGAATGACGCCACCGGCGATTTGTAATTTACGCAACAATTCGGAGGAGGAAACGCTGAATTTCATAGGTATGATTGTATTTTGTTAGGTGCTCAGGAATACTAAATAAGTAAATTTAAATTCCCATTTTGGTAACACACAAAGATAGTTGATGTTGATTGTTCTGCTTATTCACTTACCAACATGGTGTGGAAAACTACAATTCCGTCACCTGATTGGCTTCTATTGTATTGGAAGGAGGTACAGCAGAGTAAGAAATAAAAACCATTTGTTTGCCATCAAGCGAAAAAGGATTGATACCCAGACTATATTTACCTGCATAGAATGGCAACTCAAAATCAAAAGATTGCTTTTCCTCACTTAGACTTAGACGACGCAAGTAACTCCACTGTATTTGATTTTCGCTCTTGAAAGTATCTTTGTTTTCAGTCGATAATACCCAAATATTGTCACCATTGGCATATACTTTCCAGTCCGACCACTCATCAAAATTCAATTGTTTTTTTTGCAATCCCAAACTCGTCATCGACCAGACTTTTGGACGTTTTGCTCTTTTGCTACAGTAATAAATTTGTTCATCGGCTGCTGAATAATCGGCAGATAATACTGACTTGCTCAATCGAATGTTTTTCTCACTGTTCCCATCATATCTATACAACTGCCAACTACCTCGATCAGAGCGACGCGTCCGGTATAAAATTTCCCCACTTTCTTGCATCAGATCTTCCAAAAGCGCAGGTGATTTTTCTAGCACCAAATCATTGCTCGCAGAATCGCGACCTGAGAGATACAGCCGCGTTCCTACACTATCCACCACGCTCGCAATATAAATGCTCGAATCCTCTAAAAATAGATGCGCTTCTACCGCTTGCCAGCTGCTATCTCTTGGCAGCTCAAGCCAATTATCTGCATTGTCTACACCAAATTGATACAAACGTCCTTCTTTGCGAAGCGTGATGGTTTGACCATTAGAATACCAATTCGGTGCTTCCAAAATACCTTCCTGTTCTAGTATTACTCTACGTATACCAGTCTCCAAATCCAATATCTCGACTTTGCTGACTATGCCTCTATCCTCGTCTGATAAATAAGTCAAATTCAAGTTCTGAAAGCTCAATTTTTGAGTTGTCGCTTTGGCAAATAAACCACCATATAGTGTTTCGCCTGGCATCAATGACTGCATTGCCAATAATGTAAAAGGCTGATCGGGTAGCGAGTAGTATGCCATCAACTGCGTTCCCTCTCGCATCAATCTTAAATACTCCACTTCGACGGAGAGGACATTGCTGCGATTGACTTCAGCGGCGGGTACAAAACTTAGCTGATTGTTCGCTACTTCGAGCCTCGCGATAGGATTTTTGGTAGCCACATCCGTATAAAAAAGTAAGCCATACGTCCCGGTTTCTTTCACTCTCGGCAACTTCACATCCAGCACAAAATCGCCTTCCAGTGCTGTCCAAAGCAAGCGATAGTCGTCCGCTTCGTCTGCTGCCAGCGTATAGGTCTGAGTGACTTTGTCGTACCTAAAAGCATTGGATTCAATGGACTGATTTTTAAAAAGACCGACATCCGCTTGTTGCTGAATGGGTACATCCGTTTTGTCTTCTTGGCATGCAAAAAGTAGACAACAGCAGAATATTGGCAATAAGTTTTTCATGTATGTTTCGATTGAGTTGGGAGATAAAGATAATGGATTTTTGTTCGCTTTTCATTTAGTGAATCTAAATACTTAATCGGTATCTTTACCTTCTAGCATCAAGAGTATATCTAAATTTTTATCGTTCTGATAACCAACATTTTACGAACCTGACTTTGACAAAATGAACTCATTTAGCTTGCTAAACTCCTTCATTTTCTCTTCCTCAGAACCGCAAACTACTGATAATCAGCTAAATCTAATTTTAGACAAACTCTAAACTAAAAACTGTCTACGTGCGCTACTTTGCAGAACTCGCTTACAATGGAACACCCTTTTTTGGCTGGCAAAAACAACCCAATCAACCGAGTGTGCAAGGCTGTATCGAAGAGGCACTGTCCCTGCTGCTACGCGAGTCCATCAATATTGTCGGTTGTGGCAGGACAGATACGAGAGTTCATGCGCGACAGTATTTCATTCATTTTGATGTAAGCCAACCACTACATGAAAAATTCTTAGTACGACTAAATAAATATTTGCCGCCGGAGATTGCTTTTCGTCGTTTTATGCCTGTGCTTGATGACGCTCATGCACGCTATCACGCCAACTACCGCAGCTACACCTACTACATCACCAAACAGAAAAATCCATTTGCGGAGCAGACACGCTATTTGTTTCCTTTTATTCATCAACTAGATACCGACAAAATGGTAGAAGCCACTCACTTACTGATGGCACATACTGCCTTTTTTCCTTTCTGCAAAACCAATAACGACCTCAAAAGCTACGACTGCCAGTTGTATCGCTGCGAATGGGATTTTCAAGAGAATGAATATCACTTACACATCGCCGCCAATCGCTTTTTGAGGGGCATGGTGCGTCTCGTCGTTGGGATGTGTCTGAATGTTGGATTGGGGAAAGTAAGTTTGCAAGAAGTGCAACAAGCCCTGAAAGAGCAAAGTCGTCTGGATATGAGCTGGAGTGTGCCGCCGCAGGGATTATTTTTGGAGGAAATTCGGTATGATAAAGCTAAAATTGCGATCCGTTGAATTACTGAGCTCAAGGTATAGAAGTTCAGAAACGAAAAAGATTAAGCTATACGTTCAGCGGGTAACTTCAAGACAGTCTTTCTCGAAACGCGTCTCTAAAATAACTCAAATCCAAAAAAGAAAACGCCTCCTTTACCTGCTCCACTTTCTGCAATTGCTTTTTCAAAAACTGCTGATGAGCTTCGCTTTTGGGCTTAAAGGGACGATGTGCCAAAGCGCGATGCAGTTGCATGATTTGCTGATAAATCGCTTGTGTTTGTTCTGAAAAAAAAGCCGTCTGAAAGTGATTCCAAGTATAATCGACGGCTGTCGCAGAAGGATGTATTAGATCCTGATCGTAAAACCGATAGTCTCTCAAATCATCCAAGAGCCACTCATAAGCCGGAAAATAGTGCGCAAAATCAAATTGCTCGCACAACTGATCGACAGCCAGGAGCAGCACCGCTTTTGATCGCTGATTGTTGATGATACCATCTCGAATGTGGCGCACTGGACTTACACTGAAAATGATTTGTAGATCGGATTGTCGTTCGTGCAGTTGCTGTAACAGTGGCTCGTAGATGTCCAGAATTTCTTCGACAGTCAGCCGACGTTTTTGGAAGAATTTGGCAGGTAGTTTGTGGCAGTTGGCGACGATGCCATCCCACTCTAGATGATAATAAATATAGGCAGAACCGAAGGTGAGAAAAAGGCAGTTTCCTGAATCAATGAACTGTTTTAACTGCGCGTCTGCCTGATCGACAGCCGTTTCTAATTGCTGCAGATCATCACTCGCAAATCGACTATGGTGCAAATGACTCCGCCATAGTGCCCCATCAAAAAAGAAGGTGTCTTCGGTGACTTTTTCACCATTCAGCACTCGACTGATGTGCTGCGCCAAGCTGATGGGATTGTAAATGATACCAAAGGGATTGACCAGAGTATCCAAGCGCGCTTCTTTGAGTTTATCGCCGATGTTTTCTGCAAAACAAGACCCCAGTAAAGCAATGGAATCTTGATAGTTCACTTGAAAATCATAGTTGGGAACTGGTAAGGTGGTACGAAATGGTATCATTTTAGTGTAATTGCTAAGGATGGATGGGTTGACCAATAGACTTGTTGCCCCTTAAAAACCCAGTTCCAACTGATTGCGAATCAAATAAAAATACGCCCCTTTTGCTGCGATCAATTCTTTGTGTGTCCCTTGCTCCACAATCTCTCCTTTTTCTAGCACAACAATGTTATCTGCATTCATGACGGTGCTGAGTCGATGAGCAACGATAATGACCGTTTTGCCATAAAAGAAAGCTTCCAAATTTTCCATGATGAGCATTTCTTGATAAGCGTCTAGCGCATTGGTGGCTTCGTCAAAAAGGATGTATTCGGGGTCTTTATAGACAGCACGAGCGATGAGAATACGCTGTTTTTGACCTTGGCTGAGCCCCATACCGTCCTCTCCTATTTTGGTATTATAGCCCAATGGCAGATTGTCTACAAAAGGCTGAATATTGGCGACACGAGCGGCTTTGAGTAACTTTTCTGTATTGATGATCTCATCTCCCAATCCAATATTTCTCGCAATCGTATCCGAAAAAATAAACTCATCTTGCAAGACTGCACCAACTTTACTGCGCCACAATTTACTGTGAATATTGTACAGACTAATATCGCCCAAGCGCAAACGTCCTTCTGTGGGTTGGTAAAAGTTGAGAAGGAGTTTTAGGATGGTCGTTTTGCCGCTGCCACTTGTCCCGACGATAGCCGTTGTTTTACCTTTTGGGATATGAATATTGATGTTTTTGAGAATTTCTGTGGAATTGGGACCGCCATACTGGAAGGAGACATTTTCGAAGCACAAATCGCTGTACTCCGGGATAATAGTCACGCGCTCTTCTCTTTTTTCTTCGTCTTCTTGCTTATGGATTTCATTCATCCGCTCCAGACTGATGCGCGCATCCTGCCAGTCTCGGATAAACTCCACAAACTTCACCAGCGGCGCATTCAACTGCCCCACGATATACTGTATAGCTACCAATTGACCCAAAGTCATCGCGCCTTCCAAAACTGATTTGGCAGCAATGAAAGTGATGATGATATTCTTACCTTCATTTAAAAAAGCTGCTCCGGTGCGCTGTATCTGGTCAATGCGCAGATAGTCTACGCTAGCGCGAAAGAGTTTGGCTTGTGTCCGCTCCCACGCCCACCTCATCTGTCGCTCAGCATTGTGTAGCTTGATTTCTTTCATGCCTTTGACTAGCTCGATGACACTATTTTGATTTTCTGCCACTTGCTGAAATCGCATATAATCCAGATCCTTCCGACGGCGCAAAAAGTAAGTCACCCACGCTATGTACATCAAGGTAATCGCGAGATAGATAATAAAAATAATGAAATTGTAGTAGGCTAAAACAAACCCAAAAACGAAGAACGTAAAGACAGAAAAGACCGTCATCAAAGTCGTTGCCGATAGGAATCGCTCGACACGTTCGTTGTCGTAAATGCGTTGGAGAATATCTGAAATATACTTACTATCAAAGTAACGGATGGGTAAACGCATCAGTTTCCGTAAGAAGTTGGAGATCATACTGATGGTCGTCCGCGAACCAATGTGCAGCAAAATCCAAGCACGAATGCCTTCGACCGACATATAACTCGTAAATAAGACCAACTGCGCCAGCAAAATCATATTGATGAAGCCAATGTCCTGATCGAGCACCCCATTGTCAATCAGTGCCTGCATCAAAAATGGAAACATCAACTGTATGAAACTCGTGAGCACCAGACCCAGTATCAACTGCCGAATCAGTCCTTTGTAGCGACGAAAATAGCCCCATAAATACTGCAAGCCGCTTTGAGAAACTTCTTCTTTTTCGTCTTCTGTCTTTCGCAAATCCGGCGTGGGCTCGAAGAGGAGTAAGATACCATTTGCTTCGCCATCTTCACGCGTCCCGACCCAACCTTCTAGAAATTCCTGTTTAGTCAAAGATATTTTTCCATGCTCAGGATCGGCTATCCAAACTGAGTTTCTATTGACTTTATAGACCACGACGAAATGCTGCTGTTTCCAATAGGCAATACAAGGTAGCGGCACACTCTCGTAGAGTTCTTCGTAGCTAGTATTGATGGCCAAAGTGTGGAAACCAAGATGCTCAGCCGCATCGCTGATCGAGGAAAGGGAGACACCTTCCCGATCGACATAGGTCAGTTCGCGCAAATATTCCAGAGAATAATAACGATCATAGTGCCGCGCAATCATGCGAATGCAAGCCGCACCACAATCCATGGCATCATGTTGATAATAAAATGGAAATTCGGTCATGTAAACGTCCTATGACAAAGCAGTTGTAGTAGAGACATTAGACGTTAGATTATAGACGTTAGATGCTCGATACTGACATCAAGATTAATCCTTCTATTGCCTGTCTATTTTTAATGCTTTTTCTATTGAAGAAAGCTTTGTTAATAAGTACTCTCCTCATTTTTCTACAAAATTATAGTCTCTCAGGTATGCAGATAAAGTGCAAGATAGGCATTTCGATTCATATCCTATTCAACGCTTACAGCAACATCGTGAGTATGCAAAGTGTTGTGAATGAAGGTTTTAACCAAAGTTACCCAGATATGCTTCGACTCATTCTTATTCTGCTTATTCCTATCTCTTTAGATGCACAAACCTTGACACAGTTTAGGCATTGGCAAAATGATTTTTCACTTTCTTGGATCACACAATCTATAGATGACAATCGAACGCTAGTTGGCGGTACGTTTCGGAATCAGTTCCAAACACGGGAAGGACAGAATTTCGATGCTATCGGTGGTAGTGATATTGTCTTGCTACAGTTGTCGGAAAACGGAAACACAAACTGGGTAAGTACCGGAGGTAGTGATCGCAATGATGTGTTGGTCGCTACCGCTCAACTTGAAGGACAGACTTTTGCGACCGGAACGTATTGGTTGAATGGTAATTTTGGAGCTATCAATTTAACGACATCGGGCAGTCCACAAGGTATTTTTTTGGTCAATTATGACGAATCGGGAGTTACCGATTGGGGACTTTCGATCAATGGTGAAGGCGATAAAGAAGTGAATGATATGGTGGTAGATGACTCGGGCAATCTATACCTGACAGGCAGTTTCAATGGCTCACTTTGGTTGGCTTCGGATACATTAGATAGTCCAAATGGCACTTCACTATTCGTCTTGAAATTCAATCGTTTGGGTGAACTCATTTGGGCACAACAAAACCAAACTCAACAAGGTACAGCAAGAGGAACAGCTATGACGATCTTGTCCAATAATGACGTCGCCATTTTAGGTGAATGGGTAGGCAAAACGGCTTTTTTATCAGATACTTTGCAGACAGATACAGAGGATGCAGATATTTTTTTGGCCAATTATTCTAGTGCAGGAGAAGAGCAATGGGTGCGAGAAGCTGGAGGTGTGTTTCCGAGTTTTGCAGTGGATATTGTAAGCGGGAACGATCAGATTTTCGTGACCGGAAATTTTGTGGGACGCATCGAATTTAGTGAGTCTATGACCATAGAATCGCTAGGTGTGAACGAGGATATATTTCTACTGAGTTATGATCTAACAGGTCAACCGCTTTGGGCGAAAAGAATTGGTGCCACCAATAATGAAAATGTACGCAGCCTGGCAATTCATGAAAATCGACTATTGCTAGGTGGTTTTTTTAGAGAAACATTTACAGCGGATGATATAATACTGAACGGCTCTGCCAATGCTAACGGATTTATGCTACAAACTGATCTAAGTGGCAATGCACTCTGGGGCAGTGTGATTCGTTCTACCGGGAATGTTTTGGTCAATAAGGTGCAGGCTTTATCTGATCGCGAATGGCGGGCTATCGGTGATTTTACTGGAACGATTTCGCTATCCGATAACCAAAGTTTCGTCGCTCCGACTTTCAATCCATTTCTCGCTACTTTTCAAGATCGAAGTAGTTCGACTTTTTCACCCACTACTCCCCCACTCGACTTTACGGTCATTCAAAATGACCATACTTTAGTTATTGAAACAGATTTTCCAATAGAGAGTATTCGGTTGTTTGATGTGACAGGGCGATTGATTAGAATTGAGGACATCGGCAACATTTTAGACATAAGCAACTTGTTATCAGGCACTTATGCCATTTTTATTTGTGGTACCAATGGTAGCTGTGGAAGCCGATTGATCGTCACCCGTTGAATGGAATTACCATACTTGACTGTGGATGATAACCATTTTGGCTCAAAGTATAGACTCAGCGGCTGACTAAAATCAGCATGGTGAGTCACCTGCTGAGTGTCGTTCTTGTCTTCAGTGAAAATTTGAGATCAGCTTGTTTTTCTTTGCAATTCAACGGGTGACAAAATTAATCCTTCATCAACCATCGAATCAGCACCGGAATAAACAACAAATCGCTAAATAGCGCACTGAACAGCGTCAGACTAATCAATAGCCCAATCGTCACACTCGGCGGATGCACCGAAAACAACATCACCAAAAAGCCAAAGAATAGAATGACCGTCGTCAACGCGATCGCTTTACCAGTTTCCAAAAAAGTAATGTGGAGCGACTCTTCTATGCTTTTGCCTTTGTCTCGACTGAGTTTAAATTTACTCAAAAAGTGAATCGTATCATCTACGGCAATACCAAAAATGACCGCAAAAACAATCGCTACACCTGCCTCCAGCTCTATATTCAGATAGCCCAAGAGCGCACCTGCCAGTAAGAGCGGAAAGATA
Organism: Bacteroidota bacterium; assembly: GCA_038749535.1. Classification (GTDB taxonomy): domain Bacteria; phylum Bacteroidota; class Bacteroidia; order Chitinophagales; family Saprospiraceae; genus JAAUTG01. The sequence continues at coordinate 6,238 of JBCDHX010000130.1, read as the reverse complement.
TTTGGCAACAAAGAAATGACCAGCATTCGCCAATTCCGGAAGAGAAACACCATCAAAATACTTACAATCAGAATCGCGCCGCCCAAACCCAGCAGCAGACTTCTTCTGATGTACTGTGCATTTTTGTCGATGATGAGTCCTGTACCAGTTTGCTGAAAAGTCGCAATATTCGAGTCTGTATTTTCAGCGATCCAAGTGTCGATCTGAGTATTGATCGCTTGAATACTATCTGCGCCTATATCTTGAATGCGAGAAGTGATACGCGCTTTCTTTTTATCCTTACTCTCCAAAACGGCATTATTCATGTCTGGAATGCGCTCCGCAAGTCGCTTGTAAGAAGCAAAACGAGCCGATTCTTCAGGAAACTCATAGGCATCGACGCGATTGCCGTTGTTCATTTGGTTGATGGTCTTGTAGATGACCGTATTGGACGCGATGGCACGAATTTCGTCGAAAGTCTTCATGTACTGCTCCACTTTGTCGATTTCGCGGAGCACTTCGTAGTCATTTACTTTGTAATCGCCCTGTGCTTCTACTGCCAGTTCTAGCGGTCGGAAACTCGTCAGACTATCTTGAAAATAGTTGAAATCTTCGGTGATTTTTTCACCTCTCGGCATATTACTAGTGATGTCATAATTGGTCGTCACCTGCGAAATACCTAAAAAACACAATGCCAAAACTGCTAGCCCACCAACTGTAATCTGCTTTGGATACCTTAGAGTAAAATGGTAAAAGGCATTCATCCATTTACTCCAAAAAGCCTCGCCACGACCGAGTTTGATGATTTGGTCAGCTTTGAAATAAGACAGAACCGCCGTCGTAAAACAGATGACCGTCACATAAGCGACCATGACGCCCAAAGCAGAGTTGATACCGAAATCACGAATCGGTTTGATCTGACTAGACAGCAGAGAAGCAAAACCGATAGCAGTGGTCGTAGAAGTCAGCAGCGTCGCTAACCCGATTTCTTTGACGGTAATTTTGATGGCTTGAGGTTTTGGGACGCCTTTTTTGAGTTCATCGACATACTTGGACATAATATGGATAACATCCGATGTCCCGACAATAATCATGAGCACGGGATAAAGGGCAGACATGGCATTCAGTTCACGCCCTGTGATGCCGAGAATTCCCATGAAAATCAACATCCCCAATCCGATGGACACCAAAGCCGTTCCGATTCCCCACAATCGACGGAAAATCAGGAACATGACTAAGCTGACGAGGATACCAGACACGATAGCAGAAACAAGGACTTCTCGCTTTTGCATCGCTACCAGTTCTTTCTGGAAATAAGGTCGTCCGAGATAATGATAGTTATCAAAAGTATAGTCCTCCATCAATTCATTGAGGGAAGTCATCAACTCTTCGGACTGCTCCAGCGAGATGCGCTCTATGACTTTTGTGGCGATGACGATGGTTTTAGCATCTTCTGAAATGAGGTTGTAAAGGAAGCGTTCATCTTGAAGAATGCGTGCTTTGTCCGCTTCGTATTTGCTGGGGTCATCTCTGTGGATGGCAGGAATCGCCGTGAGTCCAAAGGGTGTTTTGAGCGGATAAGAAATGGTAGTCAGCGACTGCGACTCAGTGATGTAAGGCAATCGTTTGACAGCCAGAGTAAGCTCATGAAACTGATCCAAAAAATCTTGCTCAAAGACGCCTTCATTGTTACGAACGGCAATGAGAAAGAAGTTGTCATCTGTCTCAAACTCTTCCGTAAATTCTCGAAAGTACTCTAAATCCGGATCGTCAGTGGGGAAGAATTGCTCAAAATCGAAAGAGAACTGCAATCGGAAGATGTAAAATACACTTACAACCGCCAATACAGCAAAAACACTCAGGGATAGCTTACGCAGCTTAGGATTCATTGAATATGGTAGTCAACTCAGTAAATAGTGACGTTCAATGTTGATTGAAAAGTCACCTTTTCGACTGGCTAACACCTACCAAATTTGAAGGTTTACCCAAGCGGAATAAGTTGCTCCAAATTTAACGCTGCTCTGATGTATGCACTCGCACTCTTCCTCTGGTCAATTGACAAAATTGGACAACTGGTGAAACTGATTAGTCCAAGCGCAAAGCCCGTATCACGTATCACGTATCATCTTTTACTCTCTAACTCCCTCAAAAGAACTCCACCGCCACCCTCAACATCGGACGGATATACCAAAGATCATACTCCACTATCCGTGGCTGCTCATTGATGAAAAAATTCTCTACAAATCGTCCTTCGCTATACTGAAAGTTTTGTCCTAAGGAAAGCAAATAGCGCGTTTTGCTACGAGAGGCAAAGTGTACACCTACGCCAGCTGACCCAAACAATCCATTCGACTGAGATCGCTCCGAAATACCCCATTCTCCTCCCAGCAGTGCCAGTCCGTAGCCAACATTGGCATCCACATAGAGGCGTGTCTTTCTTTTGGTCAAATAGCGTCTACCATACAAAGAAGGCGTGAAAAAGTCATCGGTGACATTCCAAGTAAAATTAGGATGATATTGATGCCAAGCTAAATCGAGACCGACCGACCAGTTTTGACTCAGTCGACGCCCGACTAGACCATCGAATTGTACGTTGACACCATTGCCGATGCTAGATGCCAGCCCAAAATGTAGATACCAGCCTTCTACAGGATGATACTTGCCTTTATTGAAAGTCATGGCATCTTCGGGATAATCATACCGCTTTTCTACATACGCTTGATTGATGCGTACTGTGTCGCCCGTGTGAGTCAGCAACGTCAATTCCTGTTCTGTATCGGACAATACTTCTCCATTGAAATACGTCCCATCAGTATATTTAACCCGAACCTGTTGTGCTGTCAAGGTTGTTGCAAAAAGCAAGAATAACAGAAAAGAATAGGTAAGTTTCATATCACTAGGATTTTTGGCTTATAAATCATGACTTATAATTCATGATTTATAGTCCATAACAAAAACGCCTTCAAACACTCGTTTCGTTGCGCCGCACAACCAAATGTTATTAAACGTATCGCCGTCTTGCTCAAATTGAACTATCAAATCGCCACCTTTCGTACGAATTGCCACCTCTGATTGGTCTTTTTTCTGGAATGCGTACGCCAAAGCAGCAGCAGTGACACCTGTGCCACAAGATAAGGTTTCATTTTCGACGCCTCGCTCATAAGTAGCGACTTGGAGATAGTCAGCATGAATCTGGACGAAATTGACGTTGCTGCCGCCGGGTGCATAAGGCTCACTATACCGAATAGCGCGACCTTCATGAACAATATTGACGTCTTCCATTTGCTCCACAAATTGCACCACATGAGGCGAACCAGTTTGTAGGAAATAGCCTTCTTCTTTGATGTCTACACCTTTCACATTCCCCATTTTCAGTTCTACCCAACCGTCTGCTTTTATCCGAGCTTGATGTGCGCCATCTACCGCCATAAACTCGCATCTGTCCTCAAAAACACCTAAATAATGGGCAAAAGCGACTATACAACGTCCGCCATTGCCGCACATACTGCTGGTGCACCCATCGGAGTTAAAGTAGACCATTTCAAAGTCTAGCTCGGCATGGTTTTGTAGTAAAATCAATCCATCTGCACCGATGCCAAAATGGCGATGACACAGTCGTTCGATTTGCTGTTGATCGTCAACTGCTAAATACTTCTTCTTTCGCTGATCGATGAGGATGAAGTCGTTGCCGGTGCCGTGGTATTTGTGGAAGAGAATGTGCATTTGTTGATATTACTGCTGCTATTTGGGAGATTTTATTCTGGTCGTCCAAGCCTAAAGATAACATCTAGCGTTTTTCGGGTAATGACTTTTTCTCCATCCTTTACACCAACGTTCCACCTTAATCCCTCTTGAGCTAACTTGGATACATCTGTATGTACTGAACGACCACATCCACTACCAATATCTTTTTCGATTTTTTCATCATTCATAAAGCCTTCAAGATCTACTGTAAAGCTGACTTGTACCGTTCCATCAACTCCAGCTTTTCGAGCTTCAAACGGATAATTCACTTTCGTATACACCGAATTGAATAATAGTGAATCTGAGCATTGTTTACGCATATCAAAATCGCTTATCTCTCGACAGTAATACAGAGTCAACGGTTCGTCCAAATCTTCTTCATCTACTATTTCTTCCTCTTGGAATACGCTCATTTTGTCTGAAAAATATTGCTCGATATGTTGCCGATAGTCAGATGGGCGATCCACTTCTGCGTGGACATTGTAGATACCTTTTTTGAGCGGACAGTTCTCTTGGACTTCAGTATAAATTTGTCGTAGTGCCATATCGTCACTATTAAATTTTCGATCTTTAGTATTTGGATCAGCGGCACTATAAAATTCAAAAAAAAAAGAATCACAAGCCACCACATACTTCTCCACCAAATACCATCGACCAGTCAATAATCCATCACAATAAAAAGCAAATGATTTCTCAGAAACCGTGATTTCGCTACTACTTCCGTCTGCGCAAGTTCCACAATCACTACAGCTTTTGTCTGTTCGTTCTTGCCATTCGCTTTCAGCAAAAGTTACTGTTTGTGCATGAAGAGTAGCTGTTGAGATGGTAAAGAATAACAGAGGATAAATTTGATAGATATTTTTCATAAACACATATTCATTAAAATTAGATTGCCTTGAGAAACGACAACCTCACGCTTATTTCGTCAATAATAGGCTATCGCGATAGAAAGGCGATGCCTCTTCTGCATTGATCGGGATGCCCATAACCTGATAGCGATAAACCAACAGACCGACGAAGATAATAATCAAAATCAGCCCAAAAATGGAGAACTTCCATCCCCAGATATTGCCCATATAATTGTCCTCATCTTGATCTTGATTGAGTTTTTTCCAAAGCTGTTGCAGGTAGGTGGGACGGCGATTTTCGGACATGATGTTTTGTTTTTATGCTTGATTACAGATATGAACTTCGAGTTCATCACATTACGAAAAACTATTTTGTTGAACTGTCAAATTGATGAATTGACAATTTTACAGTTCAACAATTCAACAACTTATTACTCCTCTTCCAAATAATCATCCTTAAACTCTCTACCCGACAAAAATCAAAAGGCGTTGCTCATAGAGATGCCAACATTTGCTGATTAGGTCGAAAAGATAGTTGCAAATTCGTTTAATACTTTGGTTCAGTTTGAGTTTTTCTCGAATAGTATCTATTCCTTTTCGAGCATAGCTCACTGCCTTATACCCGTGATTTTTGATTGGAATCTTTTTGATTTTGCAATGGACATAAATACCTATGGCTAAAGACAGCACAAAAGCTAAACTTGCAAGAATAATCAACTTTCTAAGTCGCTCAGGCTCTTGAAGATGGGTTTGTTCCAAGTTGAATCCTCGTTTCTTAATAGACTGAAAAAACACTTCTATCGACCATCGCTTTTTATACATTTTACGACTACGTTTAGCTGTGGTGTTGGTCAAAATAGCTATGATCTTTTGATCTGTTTCGGATTTAAAAATACCCAAACTCAATCGCGTTTGATAAATGCCCACATCGTCCAACAAGGCTTGTTGTTTGCCTTTAAGCATTTTGCAAATCTGACAACGCTTACCTCTGTATTCGAGGTATTGATTGTTACGAAGACGGATAAAAAAATGAACTCGATTATGCAATAGATAATCCATCCACTCTTGACCAATAAACTCCCGATCTGCAAAAAAAGCTCGGATGCGCTTTCGCCCCAACAACTTAAAGACCATCTTTAACGCTTCTTTACGCTCTTCATAATTGGAAGTTCCTCTTGACTTGTCTAACACTTCTATCCAAATAGGAATACTTGTGCTACCCAACTGTACGGTGATCGCCAATATATTATGCCATTTATCCCCAAACTGCCACTCGGTACGATCCATGCATATATTGACTTTGCCTTCAGGTAAACACAGCGCTAAAATCAAAGCAAACAGCGAATAATTCATCTCAAAATCTGCATAAAATCGCTCTATACGTCGAATGTCGCTGTCTATTTTTGAGGTACTATCCATTAGGCTTGCAATATCTTTACTGTGCACACTTCGGCTTTGAATCATCCCTGTCACATATAATACCATGAACTTGCGTCTTGCTAAATTGATGCGCTCATCTGTTTGCTCAATAATCTGATCGTGGACTTTGTCAAAGAACTCTTGTATATTCGTACTCAGTTTTTTTTCATAAGGCTTAGATTTTGCTTTTTTCCTTACTCTAATCTAAGCCTTTTTTCTTCCTCCTCACTTTTTTGTCGGGTAGAGAG
>JBCDHX010000129.1:0-16816 GCA_038749535.1 Bacteroidota bacterium | reverse complement strand
GTAATTGAGGCTTTGACGGCGGTTGTTTTCATCGGCGGCAAATGAACCGTCTTCGCGCAAAGTCGCTGTAATCCAGTTCAACCCTTGCGTATTCAAATAATCAATCGAGCCTTCCGAACGCAGTTGCAAACCCTTAATCCAAGGTAAATCATAATTCAACGCGATACTCGCAATCCCTCTATAATTTTGGACTTCATCAATCAATAAGTCTCGATCAATCGCTGCGGTCAAATTCGCACCCGACATCGGATTCCAATAACCGCTCGGATGACTGCTATTGAAGATCGGATACCAAGGCAAAGCCGTTCGATTGGCATTACCAAATCCTGCGCTATTACCACCGCCATTGTTGCCTGTCGCGCCACCTGCTTGTCCTTTTACACGGTCGTTTTGGGTGTAAGATAAATTGATACGTGTCTCAATCGAGAAACTTTCAATCGGACGAAATTCGACATTGGCACGAGCCGTATATCTTTCTAACTCATTGTTTCTCAATACACTTTGGTCGTTTCGATAATTGGCAGAGACGAAAAATGAGCCTTTTTCAAAACCTTGACTCGCCGATAAACCGACATCGTGAAAGCTGCCCGTTCGCAATATTTGATCGAACCAATTGGTATTGACTGCCATGGCTTCATCGCGAGTCAGGCGTGCAATTGGGTCATCTTGAAATAAATTCAAAGTCGTATTCGGATCGAAGGGCGCGTCCACTCCGCCATTGGAATTTCGACGCGCCGTTTCGACCAAATCAAACCATTGTGTGGTGTTGGCAAAGCCAATATCTTCTGGTGTTCGGGATAGATCGGTGATGCCGCCTGTGTAATTGACGTTGATCGTTCCTTTGCCTTTTTTGCCCGATTTGGTGGTGATGATGATGACGCCATTCGAGCCACGCGAACCATAAATTGCTGTCGCCGCTGCGTCTTTTAGTATTTCGATAGATTCGATGTCATTGGGGTTAATCAAACTCATCGGATCTTGTCGCGTCGCACCATTTGTCGATTCTAAACCTGAACCAGAATAGATCGGAATGCCATCAATAATCCACAGCGGATCAGTGCCGATAGACAAAGAATTGACACCCCGAATTTTGATGCTCGATGGCGCACCTGGCACACCGCTGCTTTGCGTCACCTGCACGCCCGATGCTCGACCTTGCAAGCCAGCCACGAAAGAAGCGTTTTGTGTTTGTGTCAAATCTTCTGCTCCCACTTTAGACACCGAACCAATCACATCCCGCTGTTTTTTGACACCATATCCGATGACCACCACTTCATCCAATAATTCTGCATCACTTTTGAGTTGCACATCTATTTGTGTCCGATTGTCCACTGGAATTTCTTGCGCCTCATAACCCACATAGCTATAGACCAAGGTCTGCCCAAACTGCGCTTTCACACTGTACGAGCCATCATAATCGCTGGCTGTTCCTTCGCTCGTTTCTTTGACCATCACGGAGACACCGATGAGTGGTTCGCCTTCGCTATCGGTGATGATGCCAGAGACTTGTTGTCCGTAGACGGATAAGGTGAAGAGGAGGAAGGAAAGTGTGGTGATGAGTTTCATGAAATGGTGACTTTTAATCAAGGCGATTTAGGGAGTTGTCTAGTTGTTTGTTTTCGTTTTTTGGTTGTCTGGGGCTGGGTTAGACAGGATGCATTAGAATCTTCTCTTTGATGCTTGATGATTTCTCGTTGAACTTTATACCGCCTTCATTTTTGTCTTGACACAAAAACGAAGCAAAAAGGTCAAGACTGGATTTCTTTCTTAACGCTCCAAAAGCAATGAAAATCCTAAACATCTCAAAACTCGCCCTTGCTATTTCTTTCCAAGCAATATTCAGCGGTTACTGACTTTCTTCTATTTACTACTAGCTTCTACTTGGCTCATACAGTGATCTGTTTTTAACGGATTTTCATTCCTTTTTCCACTAAAAGAAATAGGTCAGAAAAAGCGCGTTTTCACGAACCAAAGAGATTCTAAACCAAAACTGCCATAGCTAAATTAAAGCGATCCGCTGAACAGCTAACTGCTCATGGCTAAAAGCTAACAGCTTACTCGCAAAGTTATACGTGCGAGAACATAAGAAGGTGTAAAATTATCCCGCTCTAGTAGCAAAGATGTGTCTTAAAATTCCAAATAAAGATTGGAAGAAGCTGATGTTCAGCAAATTATTAGCAGAAACGAACGTCTCCATCAAAAGGAATAGGTTTCTACTTACTTGTATGGTGGAATGCCGAATTTCACATCGTTAATTATTTTACATCAAAACAAAACTAGACAAAACATGCGTATAAAGTTTACTTTGTCGTGGATGCTACTGCTTGTTTGCTTTGGTATCGCACAGGCACAAACGGGTTCGGTGTATGCCAATGCAGATGCTATTGTGCAGTCCGCTCACCCCGACTCTATTATCGACCAAAGTGCCTATGGTGGCAATATTTTGGCGTGGCGCGAATATGAAAATGGCAGCCCTGCCTTTCGCACCCAATCCTATGTAATTTTCGATTTATCTGGCTTGAAAGGACAGCAAATTGAGTCCGCTTCGGTGAGTTATCGAGGAAAAGTCAATGAGGAAGAATTTGCGAATGACTTCATTGCTGAATTGTGGGGTGTGAAAGCAAGTTTCGATCCTGAAACGGTCACTTTTAGCAACCGCCCATCACGTGACAAGCGGTTAGCAACTTCTCCGCTCAATACCAGTTCGGCGCGAAAAAGCTTCGAGAACATCAATAATTTGCTAGTAGATTATTTGAACAATGAGCTACGAAAAGGAGCAACACAGGTTGGTTTTATGGTGCGTTCTTCTGGACGCGACTCGACGACGAGTATGTGGTTGGGTGGTGCAGAAAATGGTAGTTTCGCACCTATTTTGGACTATTCGGTGAAGCCTTCTGGCAGTCAATTCTCATTGGAGGATGCCATTGTTAGTTCTGAATTTCCAGATTCCATAATTGATCAAAGTGCAGTGGGTGGCAATATGTTGGCGTATGTGGTGAACGTGGATGGTTCGCCGACTTATCGCGTCCAGTCGTACGTCAAATTTGACATTAGTGGATTGAAAGGACAGCAAGTCGAGACGGCTGCTTTGAGTTATAGAGGGAAAGTAAATGAAGAAGAATTTGCCAATGATTTTGGCTTAGAAGTCAGAGGTGTCAAAGCCGATTTTGATGCAGAAACAGTGACTTATGCAACTCGCCCAAGCAGAGATCGAGTATTAGGAACATCGTTTTTGAATACCAGTTCTGCCCGAAAAACTTTTGAAAATGACGGTTCACGCATGATTGATTATGTCAATGAAGCGGTTCGTCGCGGTGACCAAACCATCACATTTTTAATTCGCTCCACGGGCGTTGATTCCACTTCCAATATGTGGTTGGGCGGTACAGGCAATGGCAGCTTTGGACCGATATTTGATTATACAGTCGCGCCAGCAGGTAGCCAATATTCTATCGCAGATGCAGTAGTTAATTCTGAATTTCCTGACTCGACTATCGATCAAAGTGCAGTCGGCGGCAATATGTTGTCGTATGTCATCAATGTAGATGGTTCGCCAACTTATCGCATTCAGTCCTATATCAAATTTGATATTAGTGGATTAAAAGGACAGCAAGTAGAGACAGCGAGTTTGAGCTATCGCGGAAAAGTAAATGAAGAGGAATTTGCGGATAACTTTGGTTTAGAGGTCAGAGGTGTCAAAGCCGATTTTGATGCGGAAACGGTGACTTATGCGACTCGCCCAAGTCGAGATCGAGTATTAGGAACTTCCTTTTTGAATACTAGCTCTGCCCGAAAAACTTTTGAAAATGACGGTTCTCGAATGATTGATTACATTAACGAAGCGGTTCGTCGTGGCGATGAAACGATTAGTTTTTTGATTCGCTCCACGGGCGTTGATTCTACTTCCAATATGTGGTTGGGTGGTACAGACAATGGTAGTTTTGGTCCTACTTTGGATTATACCACCTCACCAGCAGGTAGTGCATATTCATCGTCCGATGCGGTGGTCAATTCTGAGTTTCCAGATTCGACGATCGATCAAAGTACGGTTGGCGGTAATATGTTATCGTATGTCGTCAATGTCGATGGTGAGCCGACTTATCGCACTCAGTCTTATGTCAAGTTTGACATTAGCGGACTGAAAGGGCAGCAAGTAGAAAGTGCGAGTTTGAGCTATCGAGGAAAAGTAAATGAAGAAGAGTTTGCCGATGATTTTGGACTAGAGGTCAGAGGTGTCAAAGCCGATTTTGATGCCGAAACCGTGACTTATGCGACTCGTCCGAGCAGAGATCGAGTATTAGGAACATCGTTTTTGAATACCAGTTCTGCGAGAAAATCTTTTGAAAATGACGGCTCGCGCATGGTCGATTACGTCAACGAAGCCTTGCGCAGAGGCGATGAAACGATTGCTTTTTTAATTCGCTCCACAGGTGTCGATTCTACTTCCAATATGTGGTTGGGTGGAACAGAGAACGGTAGTTTTGGACCTATTTTAGACTTTAGTGTACCCAATATTTTCAGTGTTGAAAATGATACGATTGCTGTTGTCGAAGATGTGTATGTCTCTCAAGCAGAGCCAGATGTAAACTTTGAAACTGGCGAAGCGGATATGCACTTGATCTTCGATGGAACGAATAGTGCGTCTAAAGATGTGTATTTGAAATTCCCGATTGCAGGTACGACGGCTGGCGTAGGTACAGCAACTTTGATCGTTCGGGGTGCGCAGCAAGAGCCACCGACGGCGATGGAAGATTTTGTGATTGAAGTCTATGGAACAGCCGATTTGGACTGGTTGGAAGAAGATTTGACATGGAATAATGTGCCTGAAACAACGACTGGCGTTTTAGCCAATTACAATATCACTGAAAGTGCTTTCCACCCGATCAGCAGCGATGATTTGACGGCTTATGTGAATGCAGCGATCAACAACAAACAGTCGAGCATTACTTTCCGTATTCGTGGTGCAGCAGAAACGAGCTTCCGTGCTTGGATTTCTTCTAAAGATTGGCAAGGGGCGAGTTTGGCATTGGATTATAGCACACAGACGAAAGGTATTTTAGATGATACCTATGTAGCTCAAGCAAGTCCAGATGAAAACTTCAATGGCGTGACGGCTATGCAAATTGCTAAGGACGAAGACAACAGCAACGACAGAGAAACCTACTTGAAATTCGACATCAGCGATACACGCTCTAGCGTCATTTCGACGACTTTGGTGGTACGCGCCGATCAAGAAAATACAGGCATCGCATTGGATGATTTCTTCATTCAAGTATTTGGTGTAACCGATAATAGTTGGAGTGATTCGACTTTGACTTGGAACAACAAACCTGCATCATTGAGCAATCCGCTTTTGATATATAATGTACAAGGAAGCGCAAATCACGAACTGAGCAGTGAAGCTTTGACCAATTTCATCAAAAGTGAAATCAACAAAGGCACAAACTCCATCTCTTTCGTCGTAAAAGGACGCGACAATACACCTGGCAGTAATGCTTGGATTTCCGATCAAGGCTGGCGACCAGCACAATTGTTATTCGATTATCGCAAGATCGCAACTGCACCGGAATTTATCACAGCAGGTGGCGATTATGTTCCTAATATCACTGTTACTTTAGATACCGAAACAGCAGGTGGAAGCATCTATTACACCACCGATGGTAGCGACCCAACCGATGCATCTACGCTTTATACTGAACCGTTTGTTTTGACAGACACGACAACTGTAAAAGCGATCACTTACGCTGACGGTCTAGCACCGAGTAGCATCAGTGAAGCGACTTATAATGTCGCGCCAGTAGGTATAGCAACTTTCTCACCGACAGCGGCAGTAGAATACACTGAGCCTGTGACGGTCATGATTGAAGTCGCACCAGCGGACGCCTTCATTTTCTATTCGACGGATGGCGGCGACCCATTGACACCTTATCCGAATGATGGTTTATTGATAACAGAAACGACCAACCTTCGTGCTAGAGGTGTGAGTGCCGATGGCAATAGTTTTGGGCCGATTAGCGAGATTACTTATACCATCGTGAATACCGTTCCCGGAACTGGTTCAGGACCTGGTGGTGTCGGTGCAAGTGACAATAGCATCGCAGGGCAACCTGAAAACGCCCTTTGGTTGAGTGCAGGAACGATTGATGCAGAAGACGGGGCGCAAGTGACCGAATGGGCAGATCAATCTGGCAACGGCAACGATGCTTACAATGACTATGTAGAAGGTGGCAGCAATCGCATCGACAACACAGGCGAGACGCAAAAGCCAGCTCCGACATACATCGCAAATGGACCAAATGGACAGCCAGTCTTGCAGTTTGGAACGGCAGATGGTACAGAAGAACCAAACCGCTCAATGGTGATTGATGATGCAGATAATTTGGATGGTGGTGCAGGCATTTCGCTCTTTATGGTGATGAAGCGAAACGAAGAATTTCCTGATTTTGCTTCGCTTTTCCAAAAGCGAGACATTACCTCAGGTGCAGAAGCACAAGCGTACATCTTAGAGTTCAATGGTGGTGCGAATCCAAACAAAGCGCAATTTGTCATTGAGCGGCAAATCTTCTTGGGCAATAACATCGAATACAATGCTGAAGATTATTACATCATCAATGTTGAATTGCAAGGTGATTTTGGACAGGCGATTTATCGTACCAATGGAGAAGTCGAGCGCGTAGCAGCAGCGAATTTATTGATTCCAGCAGTGGATGCACCAGCTATTATTGCAGGGGCGCAACCAATGAATGTCGCAGAGATCGTGATGTACAAAAAAGGCTTGAACGCGGCTCAAAATGCCATCGTTCATAACTATTTGGCGACCAAATACGACATCGAATTGACGGATGGTGAAATGGCAACGACGCTTTATGTAGCAGAAGATTTCACTGCAGATTTGATTGGTGTTGGAAAAGACACTTATATCGACGGCACGACAGAACAAGAGCATCGTTCGGCTTCGGGCGCAGGTTTGCAGTTGGATGTGCGCTCTGAATTGGCGGCTGGTGATTACGTTTTAGCAGCTCACAACGGCGCAATGATTACCGACAATCTGACCTGGGAACGCTACTGGAATGTAGAAGCCATTGGCGGTTCACCAACCGTGAATATGAGCTTCGATTTCGTACAAGCTGGCGCAGAATTACCGACTTCAACGGATGATTTACGCTTGTTCTACAATGATGGTAACGGTTGGGCAGATTTGGAATTGGCTGGCAGTTTTGCAGAAGGTAAACTACAATTCACCATTGAAAACTTGCAAAGTGGACAATACGCCTTAGGTCAGAATCCACCGACTTCTACCAACTATGTGGATCGTTCTGAGCAATTGGCGGTTTATCCGAATCCAATCGGCGATGAGCAATTGATGGTCGAACTCATCAACGAAGAGCGTGGCGAAGTCATCTTACAAGTATTTGATGCTTTTGGAAGATTAGTCGCTAATGAGCGCAGCGTAAAGCAAGATGAAATCTGGCAGACGCAGTTAGATTTGGATCAGTTGAGCGCAGGAATTTACACGCTTCGCTTGATTCAGAATGGAACATATCAGGCGGTACGGCAGGTAGTGAAGCAGTAGCTAAGATATTAGACATTAGACGATAGATGTTAGACTTGTTCAGTCCAAGCAGCACAAGTTTAACTTCTATTTGAAGAAGCATCCGAAGGATGCGCTTTATACGCACCTTGTTTTCACTGGAAAACAATTTGAGATCAGCTCGTGAGGGCTGGTCTCTTTTTGGTTTAATGAATTGCTCAATAGCTTTCGGAAAACAATCTCGTCAGAAATGAATCTTTCAATGGCATAGGGTCACCTTTCCCACTTTTTGCAATAAATGGTAAAGATCGAAAAAGCCTGGTATCTTTGTTTGGTGAGCTTCTACACCAGAAGTCATCAAAATAAACGATTACATGAGCACTTTTTCATCCAATGCAGCACTAGTCGATCAACTCAAAGCAGGCAATCGAGCGGTGATCAAAGAGCTGTATCGAATCGCTTATCCCGAGTGTGCGAGCTTCATCAAAAACAACAACGGGACGGCGAGCGATACAGAAGATTTTTTTCAAGAAGCATTGGTGGTCTTGTATCGAAAAATACAGCAGCCGACATTTGAGCTGACCAGCAACATCAAAACCTTTTTGTACAGCATCAATCGAAATCTGTGGCTGAATGAACTGCGCAAACGATCAAAAAGTGGATTGAAATTGGTGATGGATGAGCAAGATGATAAAGAGTTTGTGCTGACCAGCGAAGACGAAGTAGCCGAAAAGGAGGAAACAGAAAAACAGTATAATTTGATTGCTGAAATGCTACAAGCAGTAGAAGGCAATTGCAAAGAAGTCCTTATCAATTTTTACCACAAAAAAATGTCGCTTAAAGAAATTGCAGCAGTGATGGGCTTCTCAGAACAGTATGCCAAAAAACGACGGTACAAATGTATGCAAGCCTTCAAAAAGCAGGTGCGGGAGCGGTATGAGACAATGAGAGTTTGAGAATATGAGAGTTTGAGACATAGGTATTATCAATATCAAAAAGAGGAAAATGAAGGATAACTACAACATAAACGAAATAGAAGCTTACTTGAATAAAGAAATGTCAGAAGCAGAACGTATAGCTTTTGAGCAGCGACTGGAAGTAGATGGTGAGTTGGCGAAAGAAGTCGAGTTTCATCGGGCTGTCGTTGGTGGCATTGATAAGGCTGGAGTTTTGGATTTTCGGGTGATGGTTGGTGAAGTGCATCAAGAACTGAAAGGTGAGCAGTTCTTTGAAGCGAAAACGGTAGCGCAAAAGCCAGAAACTAAAGTCCGAACGATGCGATTTGGGAGGCGACGAATTTTGTCGATAGCTGCTTCTTTTGCGGTGCTTCTGGTAGCTGCTTGGTGGTTATTTTTGCGCCCAATTTCTCCCGAGCAATTGTATGCCAATAATTTTGAATTGCCTGACAATCAACTGACTACACAAATCGAAGATCGGTTGGCGGCGACTGGTTTTGGGACGAATAAATCGGCTTTGCGGACTCTGGAAGAAGCGATGACTGAGTTTGAAACGGGCAACTATGTAAAAGCCATCTCAGGCTTTCGAGCTTTCAAAACGGCTGCGCCTCAAGATGGTCTGGTGGCACAGGCAAGTTTGTATGAAGCGGTAGCACTTTTGGAATTGAATGAGGTGACGGAAGCGCAAAATTTATTGCTTGATTTGGTACAAAATGATGCTTCGACTTTGCAGGAAGATGCACAGTGGTATTTGGCTCTTTCCTATTTGAAAATAGAAAATACAGCAACAGCTTTGGAATGGCTGAACCAATTGAACGACTCGGCAGAATATGGAACGGAAGCACAACGATTGATCCAAAAACTGAAGTGATGCGAACGATAATTTTAAGTTTGATTTTTATAAGCCTCACTTTGCAGAGCTGGGCATTTTCTGCAACAGAAGTTCAGCAAGTTTACGAGCGACTGATTGCTGCCATCGGCGACCAAAGTAGAGCATTTCCTGAGCCTCAAATTCAAGCTGAACCTGGCAGCGTTCTCTCTTATCACAGAATCAAAAGTGTCATCTATATCGACCAATTGGCACTGGATATTTGCAGTGAATTTGGAGATAAAAAAGACGACGCTCTGGCGTTTTTATTGGCGCATGAATTGACCCACTTTTATCAGGAACATCGTTGGGAGACGGCTGGATTTGGTAGTCGATTTGTTGTCAAAAAAGATATTTATAATCGCTATGAGCTGGATGAAAAGGAAGCAGATTTATTTGGCGCATTTACGACTCATCTAGCTGATTTTCAGTCGATTGAGATCATCCCTAAACTTTTTGATAAAGTGTATGAAAGGTATCAACTCGCTAATAAATTAGAAGATTATCCTTCATTGGCAGAGCGAAAAAGTGTTGCCCGAGAAGTCTGCCAAAAGACAAAAGAACTCATCCTAATTTTTGAATCTGCCAACTACTTTCATGCTGTCGGGGAGCATTTGGCGGCGGCGTCTATGTATGAGTATTTGTTGAGTTTTGTGCGCTACAAAGAATTGTACAACAACATAGGTGTGAGTCTGGTCGCTGCTGCTGCTCAGATGATGTCGCCTGCCAATTT
This sequence comes from Bacteroidota bacterium, assembly GCA_038749535.1. Lineage (GTDB taxonomy): Bacteria > Bacteroidota > Bacteroidia > Chitinophagales > Saprospiraceae > JAAUTG01. Next base: position 6,728 of record JBCDHX010000129.1, on the reverse strand, counting down.
GCGCTTTCGCTATCCGTTGGAATTGGATTGGGATATTCCGCTGCGCGATGGTAAAGCTGCCGATCCAAAAGTCTTGCTACAAAAAGGGATCGGCTATTTATCAAAAGCGACTCAATTAGACCGAACGCACTATCGCGCTTTCCTAAATTTGAGTGCCGCTTACACTTTTTCCGATCAAAGTGAAGCTGCTCAAAAAATGTTAATTCAACTCCAATCTTTATCCCTCACCAACTATCAACAAACCCAAGTGCAGCTCATTCAAGCAATTATTTTGGCTAAAAAAGGAGCAACCGCTCGCGCTCAATCCGTGCTGGCTTCCATTGGCAACCAAAAAACCAATCCTGCGCTCCAACAGATCGCCATTCACAACCTAGCTGTCCTCAAAAAAGAATCCATCGCTCCTAGAAAACGCTCCGCTTTTTACTCGAATGACGAGCAAATCGACGGCTTGGATTTGATGTATCAAAATGAGTTGGATTTTCAGGATATTACCCTTCAACATCCATTCCATCAAGCCGCAGAGCTCATTCAAATTCATCCGAATGCTCAGTCCGACTTAGTCCATTTCGTCACCAATGACAAAACCATCGCCCTCCTTTTTACAAATCGAAAATTATCGAAAACAAAAGCGAATGTAGGCGTCGGCAGCACGTTGTCCACCATTCAACAGCAGTATCAAAATGGCAAAATTCTAGCTCACAGCCGAGGCTCTTATCTCCTCTTTCCACAGCAGAAGTTGTTTTTTGATTTGGATGCTTCGGAGCGGGTGAGAGCTTGGGGGATTTATGAGGTTTATTAGTAAAGCTGGGAGAGTTGAGAGAGAACCAGACATACTTTCCTTCTGCTGCCATCTCAGAACTCAAGTTACCGCTGAACAGCTAAAAGCTAATGGCTAGTAGCTCAACGCTCCCCACAGGGTCACCTTTTGCATATTCTGTAATCAATCTCAAAACATTCATCAAAACTTCTTGGATATGAAAATTTATTGCACCCTACTTTTACTGTTTTGCTCGGTCGCAGGCGTACTCCAGGCGCAAAATACCTTACTCAATAGCTTGAATCTGGTGAGCGATGCGAGTTGCGAAAATCTACAAGCTCAAGACAGCAATGGGCGGCATCCGTTGGATGATGTTTGGACGATTACTTCTGGTGCGGTTCGGTGTTTTAATGATGGTGCATTTGGTAGCACGAGTACGCCTTCCGATGGCGATCATTTTTTTGCGGATGACTCTGAAAATACCGTTTCTAGTATTGAACAAGTGATAGATTTAGGCAAAGATCGAACTGGCGAGATATTTGAATATGCCTACGATTACAAAGTGTTTGGTACGACACTCAAACCCGATCATACCGCGACCGTTCAGATCGAATTTCTGGATGTGGCGGATGTAGTCCTTGGCACTTTACATTCCAATACCAATTTTGCTGGCACAAATAGCTACCAAACCGAAAGTGGAGTTTCTGCTGACGCCCCCACAGGTACACAAAAAATCAAATGGATGGTCACTTGGAATGATCCGCCTTCGGCTGATTTTAGCGATCTGATTTTTGATAATTTCATCTTGCGTTACACCGACGGACAATGTGTGGGCATTCCTGGTTTTCCTTATTTCTGCTTTTCTGATCCGCTGCTATTGGATGGTGATACAATTCAAATGATTTGTGCAGCTTATCAAAACTTAGATAGCATCAATGCGCTCCTCAATGTGAGTGAAGTGGATAAATGTGACGACGATGGTAGAATAAAAGTGGTGCGGAGAAGAGGGAGTGCAGCACGAGGGAAAGATGAAACATTGACGAAATCGACGATTGATTGTTTACAGGAAATCGTCTTTAAAGGCGATAATTTCACCACGCCAGCTTGCCAAAATCAGCTACAGCTTTTTGTTGAAATCACAGATGGAAATGCCAATGCGCCTCTCGATTTTGATGTGCCACCTCCAGTGACAGTCGCCTGCGATTATGATATCGACAATGATCCAGATGCTATACTTGGTGATGTTAGTAATGTGATAGGCAATGGTGAGCTAATCGAAACTGAGGTTGTCCTTACAGCAGAGAATTGTGATAGAGGCTACGAAATCATCCGCGAGTGGCAGTTGATCGGTTGCTGCGATGTCGTTATCAAGTCGCAAATCATCACGGTATTGCCGAGTACTTGCTCTTCTGTTAATACATTGACGGTCAATGAAGTGTTTATCTCTGATGGAACTTATAGCGCATTCACAACTTTGACATCTTCTGGTCAAGTAGATACACATTCTAGCGTCAATTTTGTCGCTGGACAAAGCATCACGCTCCAGCCAGGTTTTGTCGCCAACAATGAATCCAGCTTTTTGGCACGCATCGATGACTGTGAGACTCAGCTGCCCAATGACCTTTGTGATGCTGCAACGCCTATCCAATGCGGCGACCTATTTGTCCGAGACATTACCAATGCGAATGTGCCTAGTTTTCTATTGGACGATTTTTGTAATGAGTCTGACCCTCCAGGAGAAGGTGTCTTTTATCAGTTTACAAGCGAATTCGGCGAGACTGTAGAGTTCAGCACAAATGGGAATTTGACTAATTTTGACACACGGCTTTGGCTGTTTGCAGGCTCGTGCGGAACGAGTAATACTACCTGTGTTGCCTTCAATGACGATATTGATTTCAATAATAATAATCTAAAATCTTCCATCACTCTTCCGACGAATGCTGGTGAAACCTATTTGTTGTATGTTGATGGATTTAACGGTGCAACAGGTGTCGTAGAATTGAGTATGGTTTGTACGTTGGGCAATGAACTGGACGATCAGATAACAACTCGCTCTTCTACTACTGCTCACAAAAAGCGTGTAACTGTTGAATCAGCTCTTGAACTTATCGAACCCACGCTTCATCTCTTCCCCAATCCCTCTTTGATTATCACGACTATTGCTTATGAATTGCCAAAAGCAGCGACTACTCAGTTTTTGCTGCGTGATGTAACAGGTCAAGTCATCCGACAACTTCAGGCAGAGCAATGGCAGGAAGCTGGCGATTATCAGTTGCACATGGATGTGAGCGATTTGCCAAGCGGCATTTATTTTGTGCAATGGCGAGCAGGTGAGGAATGGCGAAGTGAGAAGCTGGTGCGGCAACGCTAAACGTGAAACATATAAAGCGTATGGTTTAAACCATACGCTTTATATGAATACGCTACGTATGTCCTTATCTTTGTCGGTATCAAAACCGATGAATATGAGATGCTTTACCTTTCTACTGTTACTATTGCCTTTTGTATTTTCTGCTCAAACCAAAAAAGTAGATACTCTCATTCAGCAGCTCAACAAATATGACTTTTCCAACATTGAGCAAGCTATTCAAAACTTAGACCTCACGACAGCAGAAAAAACACTCCTTCAAGCCAAATATCGGCAAGCCAAAGGTAAATATGCGCAAGCAGAACCATTATTTGAAGTCGCAGCAGCACAAGCCGCAGCGGATGAAGCATCTATGATTCGATTTAGGAGTTTGAACTATCAAGTCCTGAACAACATCGAAATGCGTCAACTATCGAAAGCAGATAGCTTGATTGTCGTCATCAAAAATGGGGATAGACGTTCTGATCGATTATTTTATCATGAAGCCTTACTTTTTCAATCGATAGATCGGTATGAAGACGCGATTAAATACTTTGAAGGAGTTAGCAATTGGACGAATAATTTGCTGCTCGACATTCAGTGTGCTTATCATATAGGTGAACTCAAGTTTGAGCAAGGAAATTTTGCTGCTGCAGATTCTATTCTAAAAGCTGTCTCCGATCAAATCAGCGAAGAACTCGACCCCAATCATATCGAAAATGCCTTCGTTTGGAATCATTTAGGACGATTGTATAGCGCACAAGGCAAGTATGAGGTTGCCAAAAACTATTATGAAGGAGCGATGTGTTCTTTCAAAGAAAAAGTAGGCGATCAGCATATTTTTTATGGGCGGGTGTTGTACAATTTGGGTGCGCTACATACTGCCACGGGCGAATATGCGGAAGCAGAAACACTGCTCTTAGAAGCGCAAAAAATCTATCGAGCAAGTTTTGGCGATAGTCCAGCTTATGCGACTGTTTTGGGTGGATTGGAAGAACTGTATCAGAAATTGGGACAGACAAAAAAGGAGCTTGCTTTTGGATTGGAGCAGCAAACGATTTATCTAAACTCCTCAAAATTAGTGGATTATGCAAGAGTAACGAATAACATTGCTTATACTTATCAGGCGTTAGATTCACTGGAATTGGCAAATCGTATGTTGCAAGGAGCGATCCATAAATTGGAAAATGCCAGTCTCACTGATGACAAAATCTACGCCCTCCTCCACATGAATTTTGCTGGACTCAACACTGATCTTGGGAACTTCGAGATGGCAAAAGTATCGTTTGAGTTATCCAAAAATCGACTAGCTGAATTGTACGGTATCTATCATCCTTGGTACGCTACGGTCATCAATAATTTGGCTTCACTTTATGAAGAAACTAGCGACTACGAAGCAGCAAAAACCCTCTATTTAGAAACCGAAACCATTGACAGCACCACACTCGGTACACGACATCCGTATTATATCGGTACGCTTTATAATCTCGCCAATATTCATCAACAAACAGAAGAATACGCCACTGCTCACACCTATTTTCAACGTGCCAACGAAGGTCAAATTAACTTAATTTATAACTATTATAGCGGCTTTGATGAAGCGACTCGATTGGACTATTTGAAGCAAACTCAAGTTGACTTTGATCGCTTTTTTTCTTTTGTCGCAGCACACCATACACGCTTTCCATCGTTGGTTATTGAGATGCAAAACATCAGTCTAGCGACTAAAAACTTGGCACTCGATTTCAGTGTCGATCAGCAGGCTATGGCGAATAAATTGGAAGACGAAAAAGACCTAAAAACGTATCGACATTGGCGAACAATCAAAGATCAACTGGCTAAATATTATATTGAATCAGTAGGAGAACAGCAAGCTAAAAATATCGATCTCAAAGCATTGGAAGCGGAAGCAGAACTATTGGAAAAAGAGTTGATTCGGAATGAGGCACTGTCTAGTTTGCAACTGAATCAGCAAACACAAAAAACATGGGAAGACATACGCGACAAAGTCAAAAAAGATGAAGCGGTGATTGATTTTGTTCGCTTTCGACGTTATCAAGGGGGAAAGAAAAGTACTGATGCTTTTTATGCAGCTATTGTTACTCGAAAAAATTATGAAGCACCGAAATTAATCATTGGAGCGAGAGAGGCACATTTCAAGCGTATGCTTCGCCCCAATGTCCGCGCTGGCGGCGGCAACTACATCGAAAATCCAAAAATTACAGCTGATCTGTACAAATCATTTTGGCGATTCATTGAAGAAGAACTGGAAGGCGTCAAACACATTCATCTCTCCGCCACAGGTCTGCTCCACAAAGTCGCTTTTAACGCTTTGACCAAAGACAATGAATATTTATTGCACCAATATAATTTCATCTATTACAGCAATTTGCGCTCTTTTTTAGAAGAGAAACAAGAAAAAGCAGCTACAAACAATTCCATCTTTTTGATGGGTGGCGCGATCTTTGATCTAGATTCCATTCAGCGAAGAAAGATAGTTCAAAAAGTTGATAATCAATCACTTACAGAAGTAGAAAATACGATTGTAGAAACCAAAACATCATCTGCTGACTCCACTCGCTCTGCTATCGTTTTTGATTACTTACCAGGTACTGTCCAGGAAGTCCAAAGCATCGAACAACAATTCCAAAACGCCAATTGGCAAACCACCGCCAAACTCGGCGCAGCCGCCCTAGAAGAGCAATTCAAACAACTCGAACAGCAAAAATCGCCCACCATCCTCCACCTTGCTACGCATGGCTATTTCTTTGGACAACCAAAAAAAGACAAACAAGTACCCGAAAATGCCCGAGGACGCATCATGGAAACCGAAAATCCTTTGATCCGTTCAGGTCTAGCACTCACAGGCGCGAATCATGCTTGGAAAGAAGGCAAGAAAGCAGAAGGTTTGGAAGATGGCATTTTGACTGCCTATGAAATCGCCAATCTGCAACTGCCAGAAACAAAACTAGTCGTCCTTTCCGCCTGCGAAACTGCTCTCGGTGATGTCGTCAATGGCGAAGGTGTTTTTGGACTACAACGCGCTTTCAAACTAGCTGGCGTCGATGAAATGCTCATCAGTCTCTGGAAAGTCCCCGACGCTGAAACTGCCCAATTGATGCAGCACTTCTACACTTTTTATCTTCAAAATAATAACGCCTCCGAAGCTCTCCACCAAGCACAATTGGAAATGGCAAAACAGTATCGTTCTTTTTATTGGGCAGGGTTTGTTTTGGTGAAGTGAGAAGAGATAAGTCGTATAATGTAAAACCGCTCAATGAAAAATATCAAATGTAAAAGTGGGCACACTGCTTACAGCGACTTTTTCCTTATAGCTTGACTACATCTATTTTGAAAGTGTATCAATTAAGGTTTCAGCCTCGTTTTGCATTTTACATTTCGCGTTTCAGATTTTAAATTTCAAAAATAGATTACTTAAATAATTGATAATCAATAAGTTAAAAATATTTCTAAAAAATAAAAAAAGAACAAAGGGTCACCTTTCCAAAGTATGGCAATTAAAGGGAAATGATTCGGAAAATGGATCATTGAATTTTTCAAGAACTAAATACATTATAATATCATGAAACATTCAAATTTCTTTTTAATCGCTCTTATCACTTT
>JBCDHX010000128.1:0-16822 GCA_038749535.1 Bacteroidota bacterium | reverse complement strand
TTTTTAAATTGCCACTAACTTGTTCATATCAGCACCAGGTGCCAATATATCTTATATGTCCTTACGAAGATAATCCAAAGTCATTGTAAAGTCAAGATGCCTAAAAATATAGGAAGTACAGGTATTTTAGATTTATAAAGTACCAGTTATTTAATGAAAAAGCACCAGTTATTTTTTATTTGATGACGACAAATCACGTTTGGCTGATCCATCCCCATGCTCTGTCCAATGGGTCTTTTCTCTACCTCACCTCCGACTGTGGACGAGGCACTAAAAACAACTCCATCTGTCGCCCATCAATATAGCGAAATGTCTCTCCATCCCAAAAACCATCTTCTTCCAGCATGATGCGCACCTCCTTGCCCCACTTATCGAGATAGACCGTATTGTTCAGTTCTATGGAGTAAGCCGTATTCGGGTAGAGCGGATAATCGCCCTTCACGGGCACGCCGCCTTGCTGATCCCACAAACCGATAGTCGGTCCTGCGCCATGACCGTGATAACCGATGGGATGCGTATAGATCATCGGGCGTAGACCTTCCGCTTTACCGATGCGCAGAGTGTTGGCGAGCATTTCGTTACCTGTCGTACCATTTTTGTATTGCTCCGTCAGGATGTCCATCATGCGCAAACTCTTCGTATAGGCATCGACTAAGTATTTTGGAGGAGCAGTTTCTCCTGCCTTGAGAATGTACGCGTTTTCTTGCGTATCAGTATTCAGCCCCAGATAGGTGATGCCCAGATCAATATGTATCAAATCGCCCGGCATGAAGGTCGCCACATCCGGTCGTCGCGAGTAGGAACGCTCATTTTCTTTATTGTTGGGATCGGCGCGCTGTATATCTACGATGGGATGAAACCAAGCGATCAATCCTAGTTCGCGAATACGATCCCTGTACCACCAGCCTAGATCAGCTGTCGTCGTATAGCCGGGCTGTATGACTTGTTTTGAAAGTCCTTCGGCGATGATTTGATGAGCGATGCGCATGACTTGTTTGTAGACAATCATCTCACGTTCTGTGCGCGTTTCCAGCCAGCCGATCGCTAGGTTTTCCGCACTTTTGACCTTGCTTTTGTAGTTTTCAGGCAGATAGGCCATAAAAGCATCATAGTCGGTCGCGACGATACCATCTGCCAGCCCAAAATGCTCCGACCGATTGATGCCAATGCTTTTGGGTTGTCGTTCTTCGATCACCTCCATGAGTCGTTTCCACTGATCGGGTTCTTTTTTTTTATCCCATGCCTTTTGGAACACACTGCCCACATTGTATCGCGCTATCGCTAGGGCTTCTACACCTTCTGCTGCTCCTCGATCATAAAACACTAAAATCGTACGCCGACGAGCTGATAGCCAAGTCGCAGGCAGTAGCGTTTTTAAAACCGGGTCTTCGTTGTATTCTCTGGAGATCAATACCCACATATCAATGCCTGCACGACGCATCAGTTGAGGCAAGACATTGGCTATGCGCTCTTCTAGCAATTGGTCGCGTAGATCGGCGCGCTCTTGCATGGAAAGGATATGCGGCATTTCAGTTTGAGCCGTCAGGTCGAATACTAAAAAATAAAAGCAAAAAAGTAAGAAGGCGTATCGTTTCATCTGTCTGTTTTGAATGATGGAAACGAAAGGTAAGCACAAGCTGTCAGATCATCCTATTTATCAATGTATTTTTAGCGATATGCGCTCTACTTCACTTTCTTGAACCATTTCAATTCTTGCCATAGATTGCGATAGCAACTTGCCGCACGTGACTTGTTAGAAAACTGATAGATAGGCGCGCGCTTGATACCCATTTTTTCGACGCTAGCGGAGTAAGGAATAAAAGAGCGCATGATGCGGCGTTTCTTTTTCTTGAATGCCGCTAAAGTGTCGCGATGGATTTTGCGACGGAGATCAACCAAGTTGAAGAAAGGAATAATCTTTCGGCGATCATACTCTCGTTCGTCAAAGAAAGATTGTACTTGATGGAGCGCGTATTCAGACAACTGAGCCGGAATCATCGGAACTAAAACAAAATCTGCCGCTCGGAATACATTTTCAGCCGCCAGATCCATACTCGGTGGGCAGTCTATAAAGATGTACTCAAAATCGTTTTTAGCCTGACGCAGAAAATGTTTGAATTGCTTCTTAGACGCTTCTTGTGCTGCCAAATCTCGATCTAGATAATTATTGCGAAAGTCACTAGGGAGTAAGTATAAATTGGGGTGAGTCGTCGATCGGACTAGATGCCGCCACTCCTTTTGTTCACTCAACTGTGCGTGCAGACCACCTTTCAGCTTTGCTTTCTGGCGCAGTAGATAAGAAGAGGCACCTTGAGGATCTAAGTCCCAGATCAACGTTTTGTGTCCCTCTTTGGCAGCCAAGTAAGCTAGATTGACAGAACTACTCGTCTTGCCAACGCCTCCTTTCAGGTGATATAATGCATAGGTTTTCACAATAAAAAGCTCAATAAAAATTTGCAATCGTTTTGTCTGACAAAGCGGTATTATAATAAACAATAACGCGCTCTTGTGGCGTTTGAGTGAGAGAATAACATCCCAAAAAAGCAGTAGGTTCTAAAATATCAATATTACGTTTACTGATAGAACATATCGCGTAAAACTCAAATTACGAAATAATGTCTTAGTACAATAGGTAAACGACCAACTAATTTTTCTGTTACTCATACATTAACTGAACCGTTTACTCAAATTTAGCTTGAAATGATGCGCTTATCACATTTTGGATTATTATCAATCATCATCAGTTGTCTGGTCGCCTGCGTACAGCCACCGGACTTCCCGGATACGCCCGAGATCGAGTACGAGGGTGTCAATAAGACACAAATCCGTCAAGGAAGTTTTGGGGCGATACCGGACACATTGGTTGTTAGTTTTACTTACACAGATGGAGATGGCAATATCGGTACACCCGAAGATGGAGAGTTTTTGAACAACATTATCTACATAGACAACCGCATTGGATTAGAGACGAAAGCTAGTGTGCCCAATATCCCAAGTGAAGGCGTCGGTAGTGGTATTTCAGGGACAGTAGAAGTGTCCATCCCGACCGCCAATAGCGGTGTGTGCTGTATCTATGATGACAAAAATAGGCAAGATCCTTGCACGCCGTCTACCAGTTTCCCGACAGATACTTTTACGTATACGATCTATGTGTTCGATCAGGATGGCAATGAAAGCAATCGGATAGAGACCGAGCCGGTTGTCATCTTGTGTCAATAATCATCAAAAATCTTGCGTAGTTGCTGCGTATCGACTTGATGATGGTGCATGGTATTTTTCATGATTTTATTGGCTTCGATGTGGTTGGTAAGTTCCATCATATCTTCCTCAAAGTCCAGCGCCAGGTCAGGGTGCATTTTTTGTAACAGTCCAGCTAGCTTTTTGGCGCGTTTGAGTACGTAGTCGGATAGGGTGCGTTGTTTGTGGCTGCGCGCTTTGTTGATTTTCTCACCAAAGAGGCGTAAGCTATAATTGAGCATGAAAAAATTGAGGGCGACTTCTCCGTACTTGTCTTTTGTGACTTTTACGTGTCTAGTGATGCGCGCACTGATGGAACGCAAATCGAGCAAAAGATAACCCGGCGAATAAAAACGATAGTCGTCCAGTCGGCTAGCGATGAGCTGTTGCAACTGACGGCGTTTGTCTTCTACGCTTTGTTGCTGACTTTCTAGTAGTTCAAAAGTTAGTTTTTCGACCAGTAGATCGTCTTTTGCGATGAGTCGATAGAGTAATTTATCTTTCTCTTTGGCAGGCAAATCTGAGATTGCCATTTTGAACTCGTCCGTCAATTTTACACTTGCCATTTGCTGTTATTTGTCCGCTTGATAATTCCCAAAGATAACATCGACAAATCATCAATCCAACATTTGTAGTATATTGTCGGTTGGAGTCACAAACACCTAAACAGCAAGTACTTATCTCGTCCGATGGCTAAAAACGAAGATTATCTCTCCATTTTATGTCTCCACTCTACCGCTGACGAAGAGTGGAAAGACCTGTTCAGTGAGCATCTAGAGCGACTCACCGATCAGTCTACACAGCACATTCAGCATATAGAATTTCAGTCGGTAGAAAGCTACTTGGATTGGTACATCGACCAGGATGATATTTTAGAGCAAGTCGATGTCGTCCTACTACTACTGAGTGTCGATTTTCTGAATGCCGAATATACAGACACCCACACCTACCGCAATTTATTCAAGTGGCATCACAAAGAACGGCTGATGCTCATCCCGATTTTGCTGCGCGAAGTCGATATGACGGACACAGAAATCGAGGAAGAGAACTTAATCTTGCTACCGTACAATGAAGAACCACTTTCTTCCGACCGATGGAGTGACCCGGATCATGCGCTGACTGAACTGACCGCCATTCTAAAGGAACTATTTTTTGAGCAACTGACCAAAAAACAGCAAGTTGCACGCGCTTGGGAAATGGCAAAAAACATGAATACGATTCAGTATTATGACAATTTTCTGCGCAACTATCCTTTCAGTGTCCACAGTGGCATCGCGAGAGAGAAAAGGGATGATCTGTTGGAAACCAAACTCTGGAAAACAGCTCTGCGCAACAACTCCGTCGAGGACTATTTAGCCTATCTCAACAACGCACCGCTACGAAAGAAAGAAAGAGAAGCCAAGGAAAATATTTTGACCATAGAAAGTAGCGAAGAAGCCACTTGGGGCGATGCCATCAACAACGATCATCCTGCTTTTTATTTGCACTACAAAACACATTTTGACAATGCTGCCAAAAATGAAATAGCCAATCAAGGCATCATCAACTACTTGAAATCACCCATAGATGAAGATGGGCAACCGATTGATTTAGAAGGCATTAGCGAAGAAGATGAAGAATTTATGCTGTTTCAGGAAAGTGTACAGTTTGATACGCAAACCAAATTCCTGACCTACAAAGCCTTTCATCAATTGCAACCCAATGAGCTACTGTCGCTCTTACTCCACAAACGCTACTTGGATCATTTGCAGCGACGCGTATCTCGTATTGTCGGCGGTCTGAATGGTGTCATCGGGCAGTGGCAGTTGTATGTGTACATCTTGATGGGATCAACGATGCTTTTTGGCTTTATGCTGTTGCTGTATGATCGCGTTTGGGATGCGCTATCTATCGTTTTAAAATTGGGGATTCCCTTTATTCTGTTAAGTATGGCAGCATTGATTTTGTTCATTGTATTGCCGCAGGTGAGGAGTGATATTAACTACTGTAAAAAGCGACAACAGCGTGTCAGAGATGAAGAAGTCGGCGTCAAAATTGCTTTTCTGACGTACGATGAATTTGAAAAACGCGCCATCTTGCAGCGACTGATCGACATAGAGCGACAGATAGAAGTGATTCGGAAAAAAGAGAGGATGGATTATATTCGCTTTTGGTAGAAAAGTTATATCATAATAATCGGAAAATCAACAGTCGATTTTAGTCTCTCGACATCACTCGTGACACCCAGAAAAAATCCACCACCACCTGCGCCACATAGCTTTAGTTTGTACCAGTCGCTCGCCAATCCATCCAAATAAACACTATGCAAAAAGTCGGGAATCATCGGCTGAAAAAACTGCCACTGTAGCCAGCTGAGTTCATGCCAAAGCGACAATATATTGGACGACGAATGTGCGTTGATGGTGGCTATCAGTGCTTCGATGATGGGTAGTACTTTAGCTTCTATTTGTTGTCGATAAGTGGTCGTTTCACATTGTTTGGTAAACCATTGAATGAAGGTATCTGCCTGCCGAGCATGCTGCGTATCCAATAAGAAGAATTGTAGATCTTTAGTCTCTGGTAGCCGAAAATTGGACATCATTTGCCATCCATGGGCATCCCTGAATAATGGTTCTTGCAGATAAGCGATTAGCGGATCGACACCCGAACTCGTACCATGAAAATGACTTTCCAGCTTGGCGAAAATAGATTTCAGCCTAGCAATATTGCTTTCCTCGACTTTGCCGTAATGCGCTAAAGTCGCCGCACACAACGCGCCTGAGCTGCCTAGCCCATAGCCTAAAGGAATATTGGATTCAAATAGCAAATGCTCTTTTATTTCTTTTTTAAATAACTGATAATCAATAACTTGGTGGATTTCGTCTGTTTGCTTGATATAATCAGCAAAGACCACCAATCGCTCATCTAGCTCTTTGCCGAAAGACCATCTTCCTTTATATTTTGGAAAAGGAATCGCTAATGCTTGACTGTCCAATAAGACGGTATACTCACCGAAGAGTAGGAGTTTGGCAGGAAAGAAAGTCGTCATTGAATTAGCTAGCATAGTTTGTAAAGTCCAGTCGATAGATGATGCAAAATTATTGCTTTGTGGTATCGTCTATCTATTTGATGTTGCTTTTTGGAGAAAACTATTTATTTCATATTCACTGACAAAAATATGACCTACAATGCAACCGTTTGCACAATTGTAACATCTTTACAGCATAATTCGTCTAATAAAAAAGCGAATTGGTCGTCAAATCTTTGCCTTCCATCTTTTTGGTCTTAAATTGAAGTTAATTCTAAATCCACGCTAATGAAAAAGAAGAATACGCGCTCTACGTTACTTGTGTTGTTGATTTGTGCCAGCATTTCTTCTGCTGTCTACTTGAGTTTGGTGTCTACATCAGCTTCGAGTTCGGATGCCCTACCGAAGATAGAATTGGAAGAAGAGGCGAATAAAAATAAGAATCGCTCCCTACCGGACGTCGATCTACTCAAAAAAGCATTGAAAGTTACCGAAAGGATAGCTTATTTCATTCAGTAAGGATTTGGACATCATCAAACACTCTGATTGCTCAATCGAAACAACACAGACCTCAACAATACACACCTTCCTACTGCTCTCTAATTTTCTTCAGCACAGGCGATCAGCAGAATATCTACCTCCCCATTCGCTTCCGCAAACTAAATTTTTCAGTAGGTGTTGAGAGGGTATGACGGAAGTAAAGAACAGCAGTAGCACGACATTGGTACGACAAAGTGAAGCCCTCATCCCTACGCCTCACGGCGATTTTAATATGCTGGCATTTGCCGAAAACGAAAATGATTTAATGCCACATATCGCTTTGGTACACCCTGAAATGAATCCCCAACAGCCGGTCAGTGTACGCGTTCATTCGGAGTGTATCACCGGTGATTTATTTGGGTCGAAACGCTGCGACTGCGGCGAACAATTAGAGGAAGCTTTGCGTGTCATCAGCCGAGATAAAGGCGTACTGTTGTACCTGCGACAAGAGGGCAGAGGCATTGGCATTATCAATAAACTCAAAGCCTATCAGCTACAAGATGACGGACTCGACACCATTCAAGCCAATTTGCATCTAGGTCTTGAAATCGACGGGCGACACTATGATATTGCGATCGATATGCTTCGAGATTTGTCCATCCAAAATATTCGTCTACTGACCAATAATCCAGAGAAAGTAGAAGCTTTTCAGGGCAGCCATGTCAATATCGTGGAGCGCGTGCCGCTCATCATCCCGCCGCAACGACAAAATCTAGGTTATCTGCAAACCAAGCGAGAACAAATGGGACATTTTCTGGACCTGTAAAGGTCAATATTGTATTTTAGAACCATTCCTATCAGCCAAATTTCGCCGCAATGGAACTTTAGAACAGCCCAAAGCCCTATCAATAGCCAACTATTCCATCGAATAAGTCACAATGAAGGGTCAAACATCGACTCAACTCCATTATCTTTGCACTTTTTAGCAACAGCATAGACAGCCCACTACAACATGAAGGAACATAAAGAAGAGACGACCTATAAAGCGAAACATTTCATCGAAGAAATTATCGAAGCAGACTTGGCTGACGGTAAAGCCGACGGACGCGTACATACGCGTTTCCCACCTGAGCCGAATGGCTACTTGCACATCGGTCATGCCAAGTCAATTTGCTTGAACTTTGGCATTGCAGAACAGTATGGCGGTAAGACCAATTTGCGCTTTGACGATACCAATCCGACCAAAGAAAAAGTAGAATACGTCGATTCCATCAAAGAAGATGTCAATTGGTTAGGCTTCGATTGGGAAGGAGATGCCTTGTACGCTTCTGATTACTTCGACGAATTGTATGATATGGCTGTCCAACTGATCAAAATGGGTAAAGCCTACGTGGATGATTCTAGTGCAGAAGCAATAGCCGAGCAAAAAGGGACACCCACCAAACCGGGCACACCGAATGAGTATAGAGATCGCAGCGTAGAGGAGAATCTAGATTTGTTCGAGCGCATGAAAGCTGGAGAATTTGAAGATGGTAGTCGTGTCCTACGTGCCAAAATTGATTTGAATTCGCCTAATATGCATTTGCGCGACCCATTCTTGTATCGCATCAAAAAAGTACCACATCACCGTACCGGAGACAAGTGGAACATCTATCCGATGTACGATATGGCGCATGGTCAGTCTGACGCTTTGGAGCACATCACTCATTCTTTATGTACGCTGGAGTTCGAAAATCATAGGCCGCTATACGATTGGATGATCGAGACGCTGGGCTTGTATCCGTCCCGTCAGATTGAGTTTTCGCGCTTAAACATGAACTACACCGTCACTAGCAAGCGAAAACTGCTACAACTTGTGGAAGAAGGCTATGTCAATGGTTGGGACGATCCGCGTATGCCGACTATTTCGGGGATGCGTCGCCGAGGCTATCCGCCCGCTGCCATTCGCAATTTCATAGACGCTATCGGTATCTCCAAGCGGGAGAACGTCATCGACTTGTCTTATCTGGAATATTTTGTGCGCGATGAATTGAATAAAGTCGCTTCTAGAATGATGGCAGTCTTGAATCCAGTCAAGTTGGTCATTACCAACTATCCCGAAGGAAAAAGCGAAGACCTACACATCGAAAGCGACCCTGAAAACCCTGAAACGAGCAGACGCGCTGTGCCTTTCTCTCGCGAATTGTACATCGAAAGAGAAGACTTCATGGAGGGCGCACCTCGCAAATTTTATCGTCTAGATATTGGCAGAAATGTACGGCTGAAAGGCGCGTATATTATTCACTGCGAAAGCATCGATAAGGACGAAAACGGCGAGATCGAAACGATTTACTGTACCTATTATCCAGATAGCAAAAGCGGAGAAGATATGTCTGGCATCAAAGCCAAAGGGACACTCCACTGGGTCTCTATTCCTCACGCTGCGCGCGCGGAAGTGAGATTGTATGATCGCTTGTTCAATGATGAAAATCCGACTGGACATGAAGACCAAGACTTTACAGAGTTTATCAATCCTGACTCACTGACCGTTTTAGAAAATGTTCCTATCGAACCAGCACTGAAAGCGGCAAAAGTGGGCGAATATATTCAGTTTTTGCGCAAAGGTTATTTTACACTCGACCCTGACTCGACGGACGATCATTTGATTTTCAATCGGACGGTGACGCTAAAGGATGGGTGGAAGAAGAAGTAATCGCCTTTGGCGATTGTTGAACTGAAGAACTGATGAATTGACAATACGTATCATCAATTTATCAGTTCTTCAGTTCAACAAATAAGCGTTCTTTAGTTCATCTCGATCATTCATTTCCTACTGAAACTTATCAATATAGATGCTCGATATTCGTACCGTAAATGTAACGCGCTACATGCAACCACTCCGTGAAGGTGGCTCGCTGCCTGCTATCGTAGAAGCGGACGATGAGTTTTTGTATGTATTGAAGTTTCGAGGAGCGGGACAAGGGACGAAAGCGTTGGTAGCAGAGCTGATCGGTGGTGAACTGGCGAGAGCGATGGGGCTGAAAGTGCCGGAGCTAGTCTTTATGAATCTCGATGATTCTTTTGCGCAGACCGAGCCGGACGAGGAAATTCAAGATTTGCTACGCTTTAGTGTCGGTCTGAATTTGGGATTACATTTCTTGTCAGGCGCGATTACTTACAATCCACTGGTCTCTACCGTCGATCCTTTGATCGCTGCCAAAGTGGTCTTACTAGATAGCATTATTAGTAATATCGACCGGACCGCAAAAAATACTAATCTCATCAATTGGAAAAACGAACTTTGGCTAATCGACCATGGCGCGAGTTTATATTTCCATCATAATTGGTCGACTTGGGAGACACATCTGGAGCGAACTTTTCCACTCATCAAAGATCATGTGTTACTAGCCCAAGCGACTGAACTGGCGGCAGCGGCTGACGCTATCAGTTCAGCTATTACATCACAGTTATTAGAAGATATCGTCGCCACCATTCCCGAAGACTGGCTGGAGAAAGACGCTACTGTTTTGACTACGGAAGAGATGCGAGCTGCTTATATTCGATTTCTCCAAAGTCGCATCGACAAGCTGGATACACTCGTAAAAGAAGCCCAAAATGCCAGATAAAGTTACTTACGAATATGCGGTCATCCGGCTCGTCCCAAAAGTCGAGCGCGAAGAGTTCCTGAACATCGGCGTGGTGGTCTTCTCCAAACGCAAACGCTACTTAGATCTAAAATATCAGATCGACGAGATCAAGGTACAAGCATTCGCTCCTCATCTCGACCTTCGCATCATACAAGATGAACTACAAGCCTGGGCGGATGTCTGTCAAGGCGCACCCAAAGGCGGAAAAATAGGCGAGCAAGAACTACCGTATCGTTTTCGCTGGCTGACCGCCAATCGCAGTACCATCATTCAGAGTTCCAAAGTGCATCCGGGGTTATGTGATGACCCAACACAAGTACTAGAATCGCTGTTCGAGTTGTACGTCATTTGACGTGATTGAATACAAATCAAACAACAGATGATTCTACACATCACCACACCGGAACTTTGGGAAGCTGCCAAACTCAAAAACAGCTATACTGCACCTTCTTTGAACATCGAAGGTTTCATCCATTGCTCCACGGCAGAGCAAATTACCCACACTGCCAATCGGTTTTACAAATCACGAGAAGGACTAATTTTATTGGTCATCGAAGAGGATTTGCTGGAGTCGGAATGCAAATGGGAAGCAGCTAGCGACACTTCGCCTCACTACAATAATGTCTTTCCACACATCTATGGTCCGATTAATATATCAGCAGTGACTCAGGTCATTGATTTTCCAGTCGGGAGCGATGGACAGTTTGTGACACCGGCACAATTGAACTAAAAAGAGACAATAAGTCGATGGCAATAAACGGTTAAATACAGATAGCTTCTGATGAAAAGAAGTTATTTCCTTTTTTCACCTGATTAGTTTTAAAAAATGCAAAAACAACTTCTCTTTTTAGCGGCATTCCTGTTCTTGAGCACCACATTTTTCGCTCAAAATTTAGAATACCGAAATGTCATCAGTGCTAACTTAGGGTTTAGTACCGTCGGGACGGTCATCGATTTATTGGATGGTAATAATTTGGCAGAGTTTGATGGCAACACCGATGACATTGACATTATTGATGGGTTCTTTACAGGACGATCCGCACCTGCTTTGCAAGCGAGCTATGATTACGGCATCAACAAATGGTTTAGTGTAGGTGGTGGCATCTCTTTCCAAAATCTAGAATTCAATATCCGTGATTTGACTTACTTTGACAATGAGACAAGCAGCACAACCAACCTGTCCAGTCTCAATTTAGAGACCAGCCGCATCAACATCACCGCACGCATTCTTTTCCACTACGGCAATGCCAAAAAAGTGGATATGTATTCTGGTCTTCGTTTGGGTGTCACCAATTGGCTGACGACTATCCAAGCTAGCGATCCGAGCGTAGAATCTGACTTGGAGCAGGATATTCCGTTTTTCGGTATCGTCCCGACTGGACAACTGATTCCTTTTGCTTTCCGTGCTTATTTCAATGAAAATCTGGGCTTCAATTTTGAGACCGGACTGGGTGCACCACACTTTTTGGCGATTGGGTTGAATTATCGGTTGTAGTAACGGAGACATAAATTATCGCTCATTTCTTTGTTTCCGTTCTTCAAATTCGCGTTATTTGACATTTGACAACAAATCAGCCAATTCGTCGTATTCTATAGGACGCAAAACAAGCACATCTAGACTCGATTAACTATGGGTATTATCATCTCATTGATGAATCATAAAGGCGGTGTCGGGAAGACGACCAGCACAATAAATATTGGTGCCGGTCTGGTCGAACTAGGGAAAAGGGTTTTACTCTTAGACCTCGACCCCCAAGCCAATTTAACTATCTCTCTGGGCATTCCGAGACAGCAAATCACCATTTATGAAGGCTTGCGTGGGGAATCGGAGTTGATGCCCTATACAGTGCGACAAGGTTTGGATGTGATCACTTCTAATCTGAATCTTTCTGGCGCAGAAATGGAACTCATCAACGAAGCCGGACGTGAATATATTTTGAAAGAATTGCTCGCGCCATTGGAGGAAGAATACGATTATATTTTGATCGATTGTCCACCTTCTTTGGGGCTACTGACTTTGAATGCCTTGACGAGTAGTCATACGGTTTTGATTCCCTTGCAAACACAGTTTTTGGCATTGCAAGGACTAGCGAAGATCAAACAAGTCATCGATAAAGTGAAGTTTCGACTCAATCGACAGTTGGAGATCGGTGGCGTAGTGGCGACCATGTATGACGCTCGGAAAGTCTTGCATAGAGATGTGGTCGAGACGATTCAGAAATACTTTGGCGATAAGGTATTCGAAACGCTGATTCGTGACAATGTCGCTTTGGCAGAAGCTCCGGCACAGCGTAAAGATATTTTCGCCTACAGTAAATCAAGCAATGGGGCAAAGGATTATTTGGCATTGAGTCGAGAAATTCTTGAACGAACAAAGAAATAAAATTGTACGTGTTTTCTTAGATATGCAGTCTAATATCTATAGTCTAACATCTAACGTCTAATTACGGTAGCAGTGGCGAAATCAAAAGACAACAAAGGATTCAAAGCAGGATTGGAGCAACTCTTGATGGATGCAATGGGAGAGAACAATCCATCCACATCAATGCCGTCACCAACACAAGAAGCTCAACCCCCGCGCAAATCTCAACCTACGCGCCGTCAAAAGCCACGCCCCGCTTCTTCCAAAAGCTTTTCGAGCGATCTGAATAGTCTATTCAATGACAGCATCGTCGAAAGTGTACAAGAGCGCGTCAAACAAATCAAGCAGCAACCCAAAAAGGGCAGTAGCGAAGACGCTCAAAAAGAGCAAAAGAAGAAACCTAGAGGGCTGGACTTGCTTATCCGCCAAACGGTAGAATCTAGCAAAGTCGATATCAGTAGAGGTCCTAGACGCCGTATCACTTTCCTATTCGAAGAAGATAAAATCAAGCGGCTCAAAGATATCGCACAAGACAAGCGAGCCTATATCAAAGACATCATAGGCGACATTGTGAGTGAGTACATCGAAGAATACGAAAAAGAAAATCCGACTAATCAAAAGTAACTGATAACATATCGACGACATGGTCGATTTCCGCTTCTGTATTATAGTAATGTGGCGATATACGCAGCACCGAATCCACGCCTTTTTCATCCAAATCAATCAACGCACTACTCCGCTCTGTCACAGAAGTATGAATATTTTTATTGATGAGGTAAGCTTTCAATTCATGAGACGTCATGCGATCCGAATGCAAGCTGATAATCGCGCCTAGATTCTTTCCTTTATCCATCAGTCGAAAACCGGGCAGTGCAGCCAATTTCTCTCTTGTATACTGTGTCAGTTTTTTAATTCTAGACTCAATTTCTGGCATCCCAATATCTATAGCATAAGTCAAAGCGGCAGACGCACCCATCAAATTAGCGTAGTTGCGCTCCCAATATTCAAATCGTTTGGCATTATCAACCATTTCATAATCATAAGGAGAAATCCAATTGGCACCACCTAGATCTGGAAATAGTGGCGTCAGATTTTCCGCAACTACACGTCTTGAAATACATAGCAAGCCTGTACCACGCGGACCTCGCAAAAACTTACGGAAAGTCGCACTATAAAAATCACACCCAATCGCTTGAATATCAATATCCAACTGTCCAGCAGATTGACAGCCATCGACGATGTACCAAGTACCTCGTTGTCGGCAGAGCTTTCCGATAGCTGCTACATCTTGTATCGTTCCTGAATTGGTGGGAATATGAGTAATCGCGACTAGACGCGGATTGTGTTTCTGAATCAATTCAGCCACCGAGTTGACATTGACACCGCCGTCACTATACTTCGCGGCTCTCACAATCTTGATACCCATTCGCTTACGCAGCGTCAGAAAAGCGATTTGATTGGACACATAATCGTCATCAGTCGTCAGTATCACATCATCTTCTTCAAAGGGAATGGAGGACAGTGCTTTATTGAAAGCTTCTGTCGCACTCGTCATAAAGGCAATATGGTGCGACTCTGTATTGAATAACTGAGCAGCGCGAGAGTAAAAAGCTTGAATCGCCGCTGCTCGATATGCTGCAGCTTCATAGCCACCCGTACGCGACTCAAATTCTATGTAATCTAACTGTGCGTTGACTACTGATCGTGGTACTAAACTCGCTCCGGCATTATTCAGATGAGTATAGTGCTCGCAGGCAGGTGTGTCGTCTCTTGTTTGTTGTATATTTATCATGATGAGATAAAGATGCTGAAAATATAGCAAATCAAATAGACGCTTATCTCAATTTTTACACCGTTACCACTTATTGCTAGTTTACATTCGGCTTTATCCTTTCAATTCATCAAAAAATCACTGACTACCGTCGCCGAGAGGTATTCCCAAAATACACCTCATACTGCAACACCCAAGCGATCAGGTCATTTTTGGTGCGAATGGCAGCGCGGTATTGTTCATTATCGATCCAGACTTCGTATTCGTCTGTGGCGAAATATCTTAAGCCATAATTTCCCAATAACATCAATGACAATCCCATTTTAGGTCCTCGATGTGCCACTTGAAGACCAACTTGTAGGCTAGGTATAAAACCGGAGGGTCTTATATCCGTCGATCTATGTCTTATCTCTAGCAATGTATTTTGAACAAGTCGTGTACTTCTAGAGGAAGCATCATGCGAAAGATGTTTGAAGTTCATGCCTACCATCCAGCTCGCTTGCCATCCTGAGTATCTAGCGAAATTCGTTCTTCCGAATCTGATGCTGTAGTCATTGAAGATGAAGCCTTGTGCGCTCGAGCGTGTCCTAAAAGACTCAGCAGTACTATCCGTGGCAGGTATAGTTCTGCCAGCACTCATGCCGGACATTGAATTGAAACCATGCAAATGAAAAGAAGTAAACCACCGCTCCCGATGATACCAAGTAAAGCCGAAAGCGATATTAGTTTCTCGTGGATTGAAGAAGTTCATATCAGGATGATCTCTTCCCAAAACTTCATATTGATCGAAACCTTGTGTTCTGCCCATACCGATGCTGAGGGCGAAGCGGCGGTAGTCGTTGGTTTCTACAAAACTACCTCTCTGTGCCAATAATGACTCAGGGAAGAGTGATAGCAGAAAAAGGGATGCAAATAAAAGGGAAATGGTCTTCATACTGAGTACGATTTACTTTATGGATTTAGTTCATTTTCTACTAGACGTGTTGCCGAAGTAGACTTCGTATTGTACGATCCAGGCGATCAGGTCGTCTTTTGTTCTTATAGTAGCATTGTATTCTTGATGGTTGATCCAAATTCTATAATCAGTAGCAGAAATATAGTTTAATCCAAAATTGCCTAGTAACATAAAAGACAAACCCATTCTTTTCCCCCGATAAGCTAACTGGCAGCCAGCTTGTAGAGAAGATGTAACACTTTTATCCGTAAGTAGTCGTAATTCTCTTTTGATATTCAGAAATGTGTTATTGGATTCATTGATAGACCCAATAGTAGGTTCATAAGCGATGTGTTTGATATTTGCGCCTACCATCCAGCGTGTTTGCCAAGGAGAGTTACCCCAAAATTGGGTTCTACCCAATCTTAAACTGTAATCATTGAAAGGTAAGGTCATTACTTTTAACCTTGTACGAAAGTTATTTTCAGTATTTCCAATAGGTGGCACCTTAGCTCTTGCAGAGACACCAGAATAGGAATTGAATACATGAGCGTGCAATGAAGTAAACCATCTCTTTCGATGATACCAAGTTAATCCTATTGTGGTATTAATATCACGAGGGGCGATATAATGTATATCCGGATGTCCTTCACCTCTAAGTTGATAATCATTGTATCCTTGTGTTTGACCTCCTCCTACGCTAATTTCAAAGCGGCGGTAGTCGTTGGTTTCTACAAAACTACCTCTCTGTGCCAATAATGACTCAGGGAAGAGTGATAGCAGAAAAAGGGATGCAAATAAAAGGGAAATGGTCTTCATACTGAGTACGATTTACTTTATGGAGTTAGTTCATCTCCTACTAGACGTGTTTCCGAAGTAGACTTCGTATTGTAGTATCCAAGCGATGAGGTCGTTTTTGGTGTTAATTGTAACATCATACTCTTCAAAATTGATCCGCGCAGTGTACTCATCTAATAAATAGTACTTTAGTCCTAAGTTACCTAATAACATTAGAGAAAGTCCCATTCTTTTACCTCGATACGCTACCTGATAACCTGCCTGTAAACTTGGGGCAATACCTTTTTGAGTATCAGGTTCTAAATTTTGACTCAAGCTAAAGAATGGATCATTTGATTCATTTAATGGGAAATAGACAACATCATGTGATACATGTTTCAAGTTAACACCTGCTAACCATCTAGTCTGGAATCTAGCATTTTTAAAAAAATATGTTCTTCCAAATCGTATACTATAATTATTAAATATTTGGTAGTGTCACAAATGCGCACCATGATATCTATCCCAGAGCTTCTGCTGCTCTAAATTGTAATGGGCAAAAAAATACTTCAAAGCACCAATATGATTATCTAGCGATTTAGAGAAAGAGAGCGTTTTTCGTACTAAT
>JBCDHX010000127.1:0-16859 GCA_038749535.1 Bacteroidota bacterium | reverse complement strand
TCCATTTAAAACGAGTCAATTTCTTTATTTCACGGTAATGAGTTCAATAAAGAATTGACTTTTTGAGCGTTTCAAATCGCTCATTGTTTTCTCTTTACAAGTATGAGAAAACAATAATCCATTTAAAACGAATCAATTCCTTTATTTCACGGTAATGAGTTCAATAAAAAATTGCACCTCTATAACTTGAGCTTCGTCTCCGAAGGAACGATGCGATCTTCGTTGATTTTTTGAACGCGTTATTGCACTAAGTTCTCACTTATCCACATAAAAAAGAGGGAACAAAAGTGTTCCCTCTCCGAGTAATTATCATTTGTAATAATTAACGACAAATATAGTTAGTTTAAATGAAACGGACAAATTCGTCGAGTTATGTCTATATCTTTTATAGCGAGCAGCCACCGCCAAAGTCGTTCGCATCGAACTTGGTTGTGACTGAACCGCGTAGATTTTCGTAGGTCGCTGAAATGGTGACGTTGTGTTGTCCATTTCGTTTTGGGCTACAATACTCGAATAAGTAATAGCTATTCGCATCTCGACTGACGATGCCCGCGATTCGCTCGAAGGTCTCGATTAGCTGATTGGTGTTTTCTGCAAAAGCAAAGCCATTGTTGCCGATGCTGCGCAATACATTTTCATCAATTTCGCTACCCAAACCGATGGAGTAAAAGGAGATCTGATCGCTAGCTGTAGAGACAGACTCTAAAGCGCGCTCTTGCGTATATCGAGCTGCCTGATCTGTACCATCTGTAAAGACGACAATAGAAGCGGCAGAGATTAGGTCATCATTTTGGTACTCCCAAAAGATGCTGTTGATACGACTCACGCCCTTGATGACTGCACCATAAAGGTCAGTAGAATTATCTTGACTGATGTCTGGATTGACGCCGTCGATGGCTGTCAGCAGTGAATTGACGTCGCTAGAGAAATCGTGTAGTTGATGCAGTTTGTCCTCGCCATCAAACCAATTGATACCAATATTGATAGAACCGTCATTGTCTTCCGGGATGACAGAAGTGACGAACAATTTGGCTGCTTCTTTCAAGCGTGGCAGGTTATTATTGGTGACACTCGCACTCAAGTCTAGAATCAATAAAGTGCTATACGCAAACTGCTGACGACGCGGTGAGATTTGGCGTGCAGCTTCGTCTGCTGAGATCAATTTCTCGTTTTCTGAAATGGTAAAGTTACCATCTGTCAATCCAGCAACAGGCTCGCCTTCTGAAGTTTCGACTTTGAAGAAGACGGAGACCTTAGCCGGAGCAGACACAAATTCGTTTTGAATAATCAAATTCAAGCCGTCCGTGAAAACTGGTCCACTGATGTCTTTGTCTCTGTCGCAGGCAGTCGCGCCGAATAAGAACAGTACAGAAAGTGCAACGGATAATAGTCGGGTGCTCATGATAAATGGTTTATGTTTTTTGAAAGATGTCATGCCCAATTAACTTTGAATTACTAACGACTTAGACGCACTGAAATTGCAAATCGTTTCATCCGCCCACTCCCAAATTCTTGTTAAAGTTTTATCTCATATATGCTAAGTGTGATAACAAGCGTTAAGGAAAGTATAAATATGAAGCCATGCGTATAAATACTGGGCAACCTTCCCCAACTTGAAGCGTTTCATATATGCCTAGTTGACCATTTGAGTCTAACACGACGCTTACCTACGTAAAGACAGCCTAAACGCTTACCTAGCAAAGACATCAACAAATGAGAAGTCTGCATAAGCTTCATATATGAATCATTTGTTATTTATTGATTATTTATCTAATTTTGACAGATCAAAACATATATTTTGTTGATATATGTGGTCATTTTTATACATAAGTTGGTCGTTTTCAGTAAAAAAGTGGTTACTGATGACGAGTAAGAACCAACCATTTTGAAATTGAAACATACTTTATATTACAAATTTCTTGATTAAGAGTAGTCGGGACAATTTGTCTTGAGCTACTTGACAAATTCAAAATTCATGAGAAAACAAAAAAGTGAAACGATTGCCTTGAACAAAGGCAAGGAAGATGTTCAGCTAGATTATGCTGAATTGAGAAAAGCGGTTTTGGTGTTGCGTGCTGTCAATCACAAATTGCGTCAGCGTATCATTGCACTGCTAGAAGAAGTTGGTCCAATGACTGTAACAGACATCTACGTCAAATTGCGCTTGGAGCAGTCTGTTGCTTCCCAGCATCTAGCGATTTTGCGTCGTGCCGGTGTCGTTGTCACCAATCGCCAAGGTAAGTTCATTCACTATTCTATCGATCAGGAGCGTCTAGCTCAGATTTCTAGTCTAGTGGAAGATTTAGCGATCTAATTGACTTGATATAAGCGACTCGAACTGTTACTTCGCCCGAGCTATCACGAGCTAATCTGAAGTAATCTATCCATGAGCAACATATCAAAGTAAAATACAAAGCCGAGTGACTATTGTCGTTCGGCTTTTTTGATTTCATCTAATTTTTCTCCCTCAAACTTCCCTGATATACAACTATCGTTAGAGTATGTCTAAAATTAGATTTAACTGATTATCAATAGTTTGCAGTTCTAGGGAAGAAAAAATTAGTGAGTTTAGCGAGCTAAATGAACTCGTTTTTTCAAAGCTAGGTTCGTAAGATATTGGTTATCAGAACGATAAAAATTTAGACATACTCTTAGTGTCCTGTAAGGACAAACTATTTATAGCCAAATAATTTAGCCATCAATTGCGTCCCATAGGGACAGCCTCGCTCATTGCCTCACAAACTGACGCTCCCCCAATAACCGCCCCTCAGCATCCTGCAACGAAAGCACATACCACCCGGCAGGTAAATTACTACAATCAATGGTCATCGTTTCGTCTTTTACATTAGCTGTTGCGTGACACACTCGTCCATGTAGATCGTAAATACGAGCGGTGGTAAATGACAGGTCAGTCGTGAGTTCAATAACATCGCGAACAGGATTTTGAAACTGAATATCGACTGTCTCTGTCTCCAAATCATTGATATCATCAATAATACGAGACGCACAAAGTGCTGTATTCGCACCGCTATCATCTGTGGCATTTAAAAGTGTCTCCCAGATGAAATCAACGACGGCAGCATAATTGTCGCGCACGGTTTGATGGACAATGGGGTCGATCTCCAAAGTGCGAGGAGCAGGTTCTTGATGAATGGCACTATACGTAATCATTGCCGCCAGAAAATAGATGGTAGACAAGCCATGTGGCGCGTCGTCCTGATAGAGTTCGTCGATGGGAATTTGATTGAAAGGTACAGTTTGTAGCAATCGACTGATGGTCGTTCCTACCGGAATGAGGCAGACCGAGTTGTCGGGAAATTGGGTGGCAACTGCTTCGTGATAGTCCGCAAACCAATCTTTAAACTCACCCTGTACATACTGATTATAGGTTGACCATTCTTGTGCAGTCGGTGGAAATCCGTTGCTCAGATAAGGTGCCATATCTGCCCAGTTTTCATAGATGTAAAACGTCATATCTTCCTCTTGGTCGGCACACCATTGAAAGACTTCTTGAGTCGCTTCTATGGGTGAAAAGGATTCGCCGGGAAAGTTTTCGGATGGTACTTGCCACTGAATGAAATTGGCAGGTGTGAGCAAGATGGTGTTGAAGTCGGCTGCTGAAAAAGGAATCAAATCTGCATCCCAAACACCGCGCACAATATCAAATCCCCAATTTGGAATCGGTGGTACATTGCGATGCTGCGGTAGAAAGCCAAATTGACCATCAACGGCAAACTGATGTCCCCCAGCTTCGGACAGTATCTGAAACCAATGTGGCACAGATGTTTCTTGACTAGGCGTGGGCGGCTGAACCTCAAAAGTATGGTTGATGAGACTGTTGCCAAAGACAAATAAACGGATGTCGTTTTGGCTGTCAGCGAAGAAGGGTAGGAGGAGAAGAAAGTAGATCAGTTTTTGCATATTCATGTCATTGATGAAGATGCAAGATAGGGAATTAGTGTTTTGCTTAAGAAGTCACCCGCTGAATGTCAATCTTAAGCTCCCAAGTTACTTTGATGTAGCACATTGAATCTAGCAATTCAACGGGTTACAGCAGCTACTGCTCCGAAAGGCGCAATTAGCTTACCAGTCGCCAAACCACTTTTCGTCGTTTTTCCAGTCGCATCTAATATCGCATAGACTTCCTCTGTCGTCAAATCCGGATTCAAACTACGCATCAGTCCCACCAGTCCGGCAACATAAGGCGTCGCCATAGACGTACCACTAAATGTCTGATATTTGCTATCTGGCACACAAGAATAGATGTCTTTCCCAGGCGCAGCGATCCCCATTTTGAGATCATGAACCGTATTGGAAAATCCTGCTTTTTGTAGATTTTGCTGTAAAGCACTTACTGTGATGATGCCTTCTGCATTGGCAGGCGAATAGTTTTTGGCATTAGCGTTGGAGTTACCGGCAGCAGCGATGACGATCACGCCTTTTTCTTTGCAATATTGTACGGCTTCATTATAGGCTTTCTGTCGCGCATCAGAACTCATCGCGCCCAAAGACATCGAAATCACATCCGCGCCACTATCGGCTGCTTCGATCATACCTTGAATGATGGTTTGCTGTGTCCCCATCCCAAAGTTATTCAAGACTTTGATGCTCGTGATTTCTATAAAATCGCTAGTCGGCGCGAAAGAAGCGACACCCAAACCATTGTTAGAAACCGCGGCCGCGATACCTGCACAGTGTGTGCCATGCCCGCGTACATCTTGATCGTACTTTCTTTTGGTAGAGACGTAGTTGGCTTTCAAATCTTCATGTTGCGCGTCGACTCCGGTATCCAAAATCGCGATTTTAGCTTTTTGAACAGGTTTGATTTTTTCCTTTTTCAAATGATTGTACAACAAATCAATCTGCATACTCTCAAAGCCCCACAAATGACTCAAGCCAGGGTCATTGATGCCGAACTTTGTGTTGATGTTGGGGAGTTTTTGGGAGGGGATGGGGGCGACTTGGACGTATTCATTTTCCTCAACGACAGCATATTCTGTAAGCAACCTTTTTACTTTTTTAATGTTCTTCAAATCTTTTCCATACAGATCGACACTATACCAGTCGGACAATAAGGTCGGATGATCTACCACAAAAGCAGGAGTGATTTCAAGATCATACTTACGACGTAAGTCCTCAACAATATTTTCGTTTTCAACTTCTATCAATAATTCTACATCGGGCAAACAACTATTACATAGTTTGTAATCATCACTCAGTGCAATGCCTAATGGTTCAGCACCTGTCTGCTCCTCAATCGTCGGGCACATGCAATTTGTCACACATTTGAGCTTATTAGTGAAACCAATTGCTGTTCCCACCAAAAAGAAAAACCAAAACAACATCCGAAAATTTCTTACCAACGCATAAAAACCACCAGCTGCTCCCAGCAACATCAAATCTTGCGATAGTGATGTCCACTTTTCTGACCAACTTGCGTCTTGCGTCAGACTCGTCATCACAAAAGACGAAAATGCCAGTAAAAACAAGTTACGGAAGGCGTAGGCTTTGCGCTCGTTTTTAGAAAAATAAAGCCAAAGTGCTAAAAAAGCCGTCGCTGCTGTGAAGGAAATCGGATACCACATGAGTTTGGGAAGTTTTGATGCTATAGAAACGAGTTGGAAGGGTGTTTTGGTTCATGCGTTATGTTGAAATTGGGATGGAGATGAAGGAAAGCTTTACGAAAGTGTCTTTTCTGCTCCTGCTGCGCGCAACTTTTGCAAAGCATCCTTTATGACATAAGCTCAACTTTTCCATTTCCACTTTATAGCTTTTCGCCGTATTTTTGCGTTTTTTTAGAAAAAGTAAGATTACCTTTTAAACAAGAATTAGATAATCCCTAAAGAATTCATCATATATTTTTGCTGATTTATATAGAATTTAATACAGTATTTTAAAAAAATCAACCTAACCTTAAAAAATATGTTTCTATACAGTCTCAAGAAGACAAGTACAATAAATAAGAAATTTCCAGCCACATAACAATAGACTTACATGACTTATATACCTTTCTACGATCAGTTTGTAACTCGCCATATTGGACCGAACGCGGAAGAAACCAAAGCGATGCTCGATGCGCTTGGGCTGCCGGATATGGACGCCTTGATCGACCAGACAGTACCAGAATCCATACGTCTTCGCACCGAACTTGACCTACCAGAAGCACAGAGCGAATATGAATATTTAGCCGAACTCAAGACGATTGCTGCACAAAATAAAGTCGCTCAGTCGCATATTGGATTGGGTTATTATGGTACGGTGACGCCTTCTGTGATTCTAAGAAATATCTTTCATAATCCGGGTTGGTACACACAGTATACACCCTATCAAGCAGAGATCGCACAAGGTCGTTTGGAAGCTTTATTGAACTTTCAGACGATGGTCAGCGACCTGACCGGACTGCCCATCGCCAATGCTTCCTTACTGGATGAAGGAACGGCAGCAGCAGAAGCGATGAGTCTATTTTATGGACAAAAAAATAAGCGCAACAAAGGCGAAGCGATCAACGAGTTTTTCGTGTCCGATCAAGTACTGCCACAGACGATTGATGTGTTGATGACGCGCGCTAAACCATTGGATATCAAGATCGTAGTAGGCGATTGGAGAACCTATGAAATCCATGAACGCACCTTTGGTATCTTACTTCAATATCCTGGGAAAGAAGGTGTCGTAGAAGACAGCAGAAGTTTTGTAGAGCAAGCCAAAGCAGCGGATGTATTGGTAGCAGTGGCGGCAGATATTTTGAGTCTAGCACTACTGAAACCACCGGGAGAATGGGGCGCAGATGTGGTCGTCGGTAATACACAACGATTCGGTGTACCGATGGGTTATGGTGGTCCTCATGCCGCTTATTTTGCAACGACTGATAAATTGAAACGACTGATTCCTGGTCGTATCATCGGTGTTTCGGAGGATCGCTATGGCAACCCGGCGATGCGAATGGCACTCCAAACACGAGAGCAACACATCCGCCGAGAAAAAGCCACTTCCAATATTTGTACCGCCCAAGCTTTGCTGGCGATCATGGCGAGTATGTATGCGGTTTGGCATGGCAAAGAAGGCATCCAAGCCATCGCAGAGCGCGTCCATCATCATACAAGAGTCGTGGAAGGAGCATTGACAGCTCTAGGATTTAAGCAACGTTACGATCACTACTTCGATACCTTATGTTTTGAGACGAATGCGATCATCACAGAAAGTGTACGCGAGCAAGCAGAAGCTGCCAACATCAACCTGTTGTACAATGAAGATAGCATTCAATTGTCTATAGATGAGACAATGACAGAAGAAAAATTGCATCATTTGATCGGCGTTTTTGCAAAAGCATTGGGACAAAATATAGAAACGATTTGGGAGAATTATTCTATTCCAAATGAGCGGATTCCTGACAGCTTGGAGCGCGATTCTGACTATCTGACACATCCGGTTTTCAATAGCTATCGTACAGAGTCCAAAATGATGCGCTACATCAAGCGACTGGAAAATAAAGATTTGTCGCTGACGCACTCGATGATCGCATTGGGGAGTTGCACGATGAAGCTAAATGCCGCGACACAACTCATTCCGGTGACTTGGGCAGAGTTCTCTAACATTCATCCATTCGCGCCACTCGATCAAGTGCAAGGCTATCTCAAAATCATCAATGAGTTAGAAGCTTATCTGAGCGAAATTACAGGTTTTGCGGCTTGCTCATTACAACCGAATTCCGGCGCACAAGGCGAATACGCAGGGCTACTGACCATCCGCGCTTATCATGAAGCTAGAGGAGAATCGCACAGAAATATTGCGATCATTCCAGAGTCAGCACATGGTACCAATCCCGCAAGTGCGGTGATGGCAGGGATGAAAGTCGTCGTCGTTAAGTGCGACGAGCGTGGCGATATAGATGTGGCAGATTTGAGGGAGAAAGTGGAAGACCACTCTGAGAACTTAGCGGCGTTGATGATTACGTATCCATCGACTCACGGCGTCTTTGAAACCAATATTAAAGAGATTTGTGACTTCGTACACCAACATGGCGGCAAAGTCTACATGGATGGCGCGAATATGAATGCGCAAGTCGGTTTGACCAATCCCGGCATCATCGGCGCAGATGTTTGTCACTTGAACTTGCACAAAACCTTTAGTATACCACATGGTGGCGGTGGTCCG
Source organism: Bacteroidota bacterium (assembly GCA_038749535.1). Classification (GTDB taxonomy): domain Bacteria; phylum Bacteroidota; class Bacteroidia; order Chitinophagales; family Saprospiraceae; genus JAAUTG01. The sequence continues at coordinate 8,708 of JBCDHX010000127.1, read as the reverse complement.
GGTGTGGGACCGATCTGTTGCAATAAAAGTCTGGCTCCGTTTCTACCAACGCATCCATTTGTGAAAACGGGCGGTGAACAAGGCATCTCGGCAGTGTCAGCAGCACCGTTTGGTAGTGCGAGTATTTGCTTGATTTCTTATGCGTACATCAGATTGCTTGGTAAGCGAGGTGTTACCGATTCTACAAAATACGCCATTCTAAATGCCAACTATATCCGAGCGCGCTTACAAGATCATTACGACGTTCTATTTACAGGGGAAAATGGTCAGTCGGCTCACGAGTTGATTTTGGATATTCGTCCGTTCCGCTCTGTGGCTAGTGCGGAGGATGTCGCCAAACGACTGATTGACTATGGTTTCCACGCGCCTACTTTGGCTTGGCCAGTACCGGGCACTGTCATGATAGAACCGACGGAAAGTGAAAGCAAAGATGAGCTAGATCGTTTTTGTGATGCGATGATCGGTATTCGGCAGGAAATGGATGCCATTGCTAAGGGAGAGGCAGACGAAAAAGACAATATGTTGGTCAATGCGCCGCATACAGTAACAGAAGTTAGTGCTGATGAGTGGACGCATCCATACTCGCGAGAGGAAGCCGCTTATCCGATTGCTTATCTGCGTGAAGGCTATAAATTTTGGGCATCTACGGGACGTGTCAATAATGCTGCCGGAGACCGAAACTTGATTTGTACGTGTCCACCGATTAGCGAATATCAAATAGCGGAATAGCAGCTGTCACTTTTCTACTGTCACCCGTTGAATTATCGAGCTCAATGCGTCGAAGTTTTGACTTTGACCAAACTGAGCTTGACATTCAGCGGGTGACTTTAAAAGTATAAAAGGAAGGCTTGCTAGGAAAGCAAACCTTCCTATAACCTGCACAAGCTATGAGCATCAGCTATTGGGAAAAAACAACCTTCCTCGCCGACGTCGACTACCTCATCATCGGCGGTGGCATCGTCGGTCTCAATGCTGCACTCGAACTCCGCGATTTAGCCCCCAAAGCCAAAATCCTCCTCCTCGAACGCGCCTCCATTCCACAAGGTGCAAGCACCAAAAATGCTGGATTTGCTTGTTTGGGTAGTCCTTCTGAATTACTGGAAGACTTGCGTCACTCGCCGCACGATCAAGTTTGGGAAACGGTAGAAGCGCGCTGGAAAGGCTTGCAGCGGTTGCGCGAAAAAGTGGGTGATCAAAATTTGATGTATCGAGATTATGGTGGCTTTGAATTGTTCAAAAGAGATCGACCTTGGGTATTTGAAGATTGTTTGAAACAGTTGAGCAATTTCAATCATAACTTCAAGCACATCACCGGCGAAGCAGATGCTTTCTACGTCGCCGATGATGCCATCAAGCGCTTTCAGTTCAAGCAAGTCGAACACCTCATCGCTTGCCGCCTAGAAGGACAATTGCATCCCGGTAAAATGGTGCAGGCGCTGCAAGATTTAATGCGAGATGCTGACATCCAGCAATTGTATGGTATGGCTGTTGACAATTGGGTAACGACAGAAGACGGCGTGATCGTTCATACTCAAAACGGCTATCAATTGCGTACCAAAAGGCTACTCATCGCCACCAACGGATTTGCGCAGCGATTCTTTTCTGAGCAAGACATCACAGCTGTCCGCAATCAAGTCTTAGTCACTGCTCCGATTGAAGACTTACCGTTCAAGGCTTGCTTTCATTATGACGAAGGTTACTATTATTTCAGAAATGTAGGTGATCGTGTGCTCATCGGTGGCGGACGAAATCTAGATGCGGAAACCGAGACGACTGACCAATTTGGACAGACTGAGATCATCAAAAATGCGCTGATGGAGATGCTCCAAAACGTCATTTTGCCACATCGTGATTTCAGCATAGAACATTGCTGGAGTGGCATTTTAGGCGTCGGAAAGTCTAAGCGACCGATCATTCAGATGATGAATGAGCGTGTAGGTGTTGCTGTGCGATTGGGTGGCATGGGTGTTGCGATTGGGACGAATGTAGGAGAGGAAGCGGCACGGATGTTGGCAAAATAAGCAAAGCCTTGAATCTACTTTCCTCCTGCTGTAAATCCACTAATATCTTCTGCTTCTTTCACTGCATTTAAAATTGCTTGCTCCATGGCTCTATTGGCAGCTACGCTTAGAAAAAGTGCGTCATTGAACTCGATTTCTCCTGTCGCCGCAGCAAATATGGTGTCGCCGTCATAAAGCGTATGTGTGGGGCGGATGCGAGCGGCATAGGCATCATGAGAAGTTTGAGCGAGTTTGCGACACTGTGCTTTGGAGAGTTTTGCATTGGTGAGGACTACGCCAATGGTCGTGTTGCTGCCTGCGAAAATATTCGATTTGTAGCCGTTCAAGATATAATCAGTCGCTTCTTCATAGCCATCTTTTTCTTTGTTGAGCATTCCGGCGATGATGCGGTCACCTTCATAAACATTGCCTAGTGCATTGACAGCGACGACTGCACTGACGATCAAGCCATTTTTAAACGTCAAAGTCGCACTACCAATACCGCTTTTAGTCGCGTATTCCATGCCTTTGACTTTACCGACAGTCGCGCCCATACCTGCGCCATGATTGCCGGACGAAAAGTGCGTATCATTTGCTTGTTTTGCAGCTTGATAGCCCATCTCATAGTCCGGACGAATGGTATGATCGCCTATCGTCAGATCAAACAGGACTGCACCTACCACAATCGGTACTTTCGTGACACCTACATCATAGCCAATACCTTTGGTTTCCAAATAATCTGCTACACCACTCATACTCGCCAACCCAAATGCAGAACCACCGGATAACACGATAGCGTGTACTTCTTCTACCAAATTGCCCGGCTCTAATGAAGCCAATTCTCGTGAACCCGGCGCAGCACCACGCACATCCACACCGGCTGTCGCCCCTTTTTCAAATAGAAAAACCGTACAGCCTGTGATGCCCACGGAGTCTTCCATTTGCCCGATTTTGAGTCCTTTAAGTTTGAATAAATCATGTTTGGGTAGGGAGTCTACCGATGGAGTAGACGCGATGGGCGAAGGCATAGTGTTTGAGTTGTAGGCGAAAGTTGAAAAGCTATTGGTCAAAACGTATGTAACTATAATGAACCGTATGTATGAAGCCATGAGACGTGTGCTTTAATTTTGGCTCAATGTAAGAATTTTGGTTCTTTGACAATGTTCGTGCTAAACAATTTGCCGGGTAGTTTAAATCGTGAAACGATTAAATCATGAATAACCGCACATGAAATGTGGGGTAGACAAAAAATCAACAAGACCCTAACAAGGGTCTAACATACCACTTTGAAGTCAAGGGGTTCAACCGTTTCACGGTTGTTTTGAGCGTTGAGTTTACCACCGATTTCATCGGCGGTTATTTATGGTTGAAAGCTTACGCCTTAGGCGCACAGGTTCAGCTTTTGTGAAGAAAGCATAAATCTAGTAATTGTATTTTAGGTGTACTTATGAAGGATCTCTTGCTATAGTACACCCTTAATACTTTACTTCACGAAATCTGTCGAAGAACCAGAATTTTTAAAGTATCCGACACGTTTCTGTTAAAACGCTTTCACCCCTTTCTCCACCTTTACAACCACACCATTTTCATCTATCCATTGTAAAAAGTAAATCCCTGATTGCCAACCTATTGTGGAAATGCCTTGATAAGGACGCACTGCTCCCTGCCAGATGACTTGCCCGTCTGTATAGACGATCCTTAGATGTGAACTCTTTGGAGAAGTAATAAGAAAATAGCTGTTGAATGGATTAGGGCGGATGCTGGTAGCCGGAGCAATATTTATGCCATCTAGATCGGTAACTGGATTGTCGCTATCCTCTATTTTCGTACCACAAATTGCCACTTCCGTCATATTTAAAGTCGCACTCAGCGAGCGTAGTCTTAAATAACGCGTCTCTACTTCCTCTTGATAGTTGTACATTTTCCATCGAAAATCCGTCTCATTTGCCACCTTCCAAACATCCACCAATTCCCAATTCAGAGGGCTTCCAGCATAAATTTCTAATGCGCCTTCTCCCAATGTGTCGCTATGCAAAAATAGATAATCAATGCTATACTGATTACTTAAATCTAAAATCACCTCATCTCCATTTTTTGCTTCCCAAATCGTTTGCATCGTATTGCCTTCGCCACAGTAAGGCGCACCGATCTGATCTTGCTCGTCGTTTAAAGCTTCAATATTTGCATTTCCACTGACTGAAAATTCTAAATAACCACAATCGCAGCCATCCATATCTTTCGACAGTTCACCAAAGACTACAAATTTTGGTCGTTCGCTGACATCAATCGTCGCATCGGTAGTCAACTCACGACGAATGCCGTCCGCATCTCCATCTGCAAGTTCGATCAAAATCGCACTACTATCTATTGAAAAAGGCAATTGATAATTGGTCAAAATGGCTGCATCGCTTCCAGTCGTACTCGTCGGACTCCAAATGGCATACACCTCTTTCTCGGGTGCATCACAATCATTTACAAAACGATAAATGTGTATGCTATCCGAAACGACCTCGAAACTTGGGTCAAAATAAGTGTTGCTTAGGATTTGTTTTAGGCTAGAAATATAGTACCAAGAAGGTTTATTTTGAAAACGATCGAGTCGATAAGTTGTCAATCCACTACTTTGATACAAGCCACCTGCGCCCGGTGCGCTACCGTCTCGCATATTGAAGAGCATGGCGCGATCTACTCCGGCAGCGGCGATTTCTAAAAAGGAGCGTACCAGCCATTGGGCTTGAATTTCAAGGAGTTGTGCTCGACAAACTTGACTGTCACAGTCGTCGCAGTAGAACTGACAATTGGGTGCTTGAATAGAAAAAGGGGAGGAGTCGTACCCAAATTCCGACAGCCAAATTTCTAAATCTGGCAGATAGCGATCTCGGAAATCGACCATTTCCTCCAGACGTGCTCTCAATCCATATTCTTCCGGGCTGACGGCATAATTTGCCAGTGGCACTTCTCCAAAACCATTGTTGCTGTAGTCGTGAAAAGTGAGGACATCAAAAGGAAACTCAATATCCGATCGATAGTGATCGAACCAAAATTTGACCGCTCGAAAGTAATCAGGATTCAATTCTGAAACACCGGAAAGTACCATTTTCATCGTCGAGTCAGCCAATTGGACACCGACGGGAACAGATGGAATGTCATTTGGATAGCGATCAAGCAAGACATTGTTGATGCCATTCGTCAGTCCATGTCCGTCATAGGTCGCGCTACTCATTGCAGCATATTCAAAAGGAGAAAAATAACCGAGTTGTTCCTCTATTTTTGGGTCTAATAAAAAGTTGTAATTGCTGACCGTAGCACCATGCCACCATTTGTCCGGTTCGTTCCAGTTTTCGATATACTCGACCATGTCTAGACCTGCTACGACATCATTATCGCTGTCTACTTTTAGAAAATTGGCATTTTCATTTCCTCCATATCGTGCCGTGAATTGGTAGAGTAAGTCCGCATATTCTGTATACATTTCCGGCTGATCGTAAGCTTTGTTCCATTCAATAGGGTAGACTTGTTCGTCGAAAGGTTTGCGGTCTGTGATGCGGATGAAATCGACCTGACTCAACAGCCCTATATCATAGGCTGTCGTCACATCATTAATATCGCTATCTTCAAAATAGTCGAAAGTGACCAAATAGGGTGGAGCGCGATGGAGTGCATTGCTCACCGTCTGCCCGATGTCTTTGAGTCGCTCAAAATAGCGGTCAACATGAAAAACTTCCTCGGTTTCTTCATTGACCGTATACCAATCATAGACATTATTGGGATAAGGCACATAATTGACATCGCCGAAGCCTGTATTTTGAAAAGTACTGTGATAATTTCTGACAATACCGACTGCATTTGTCTTGACGGCAGGTACATCGAAGTTGATATTAGAGCCAATAAAATCTTGCATCGGAAAACGGGTGCTAAGACAATCGTCGGTGTCTCGCTGGATAAAAGGCGGACAAGGAGGTTGATTTAGCTCGGTTGCAAATAGGCTGATTTCGCGCAGCCGAGAAGTGGGTTCTACAAATCGAAATTTGACGTATTGAGTAGCCACATCGACATCTCGACAAGCTGGATCAGAACGTTGATAAGTAAATAGATTTGTCCAAGTGGTGGGATCGTCGCCACCCGTACAGACTTGAACCGCGCCTAATGATTCCTGACCGCCACCTTTCTCTAGACAGATTTGTGTTAGTGTGTAGCTGCTATCTAGCTCTACAACAACATCCACCGGATAATAGAAGGTCTTCCCAAAACGAACGGCATCAAAATATCTCCAAGGGTTATCGGCTTTAGGATAGACGCAGGCGACACCGTCAAGATTGGGCTGCTCATCAAAAAGAATGGAGACATCGCCTTGACCAGAAAGATTGTAGACCATATCCGGTGAAATGAGCAATCTTTTTTGGGCAAAAGCAGCATAGAAGATGAGACTAAATAGGAGCGTAGTAAGCAATCGGTGTGACATCTTTATATCATTTTGATGTGACATAAAGATAAGAAATCTGACTTATCATCGACTCGAATGCTAAGTAGTTGCGAGTTGTGATTTCTTTTTCATTGTTTTTTTTGGCAAAACTACTTTCAAATAATCTTCTATCGTCTGAATAATGTACTTTAGTGATTTATCTTCGGGAATATCTAGCATCAAGTCGTAGATATCAGCATTTCTACCATTCGCACCCACTTTGAGTCGTGCGTCGGTGAGTAGACTGATGTATTCAAAAGGAAGCGTAGAAGTAGCCGTAATCACCATCAACAAATCAAAAGAGGTAGTCATAAAATCTTCGACGGCTTGTCCTTTCGGAATGCTGTCCCACCGATTGATATCAGAACGAAGAAAAAATGGGTAATTGGCTTCTACTTCTTTCGAACGACTATTGATGTAAGCCAATAAGCGTACGCGCTTGCCTTCCCTTTCTAGCTGTTTTTTATAACTCAGGACTTGCTGCGCTTCGTCTAAATCAGTCACATCAAACAAAATGCCGATGGACTCAATCGCTGCTCTACTGACGGCAGGACGTTTCAGAGGACGGACTTGTTTAGCTACATTTCGTTGATAGAAATAGTGTTGTAGTCGGCTGAAAAGTCTCATGATTGCTGTCGTTTTCTCTTGTATCGTATTATGGCAATAAGTAGTTGGTATTCGGGGGAATATAAATGTTCATACTATGCCTTTTGTTTACTAGCGACTTGTTTGACATTGAAGTCACCAATCTTTCGATATTTTGCAATACGTTCTGTAATCAGCTGTTGCTCTGGCGTATCTTTTAGCTCTGCTATGGCTTTTTTGATGTGCACTCGTAGGGCGCGCGCCATGACTTCCGGTGCGGTATGTGCGCCGCCGATCGGTTCTTTGATAATGCCGTCGATGATACCAAATTCATACATATCATCGGCAGTCAACTTCAACTGCTCCGCAGCTTGTTCTTTATAATCCCAACTTCTCCATAAAATAGAAGAACAGGATTCCGGTGAAATGACAGAATACCAAGTATTTTCTAACATAAATACCCGATCACCCAGACCAATGCCAATCGCGCCTCCCGATGCGCCTTCGCCGATGACAATACAAATAATAGGCACTGTCAATTGCGCCATCTCGATCAGGTTGCGCGCGATGGCTTCCGCCTGTCCACGCTCCTCCGCTTCAATCCCCGGAAATGCACCCGGCGTATCTATCAAACTAATGACTGGAAAGCCAAAACGCTCCGCCGTTTTCATCAGGCGCAACGCCTTGCGGTAGCCCTCAGGGTTTGCCATCCCAAAGTTGCGATACTGACGCATCTTAGTGGTCACGCCTTTTTGATGACCAATAAACATGACTGTCTGTCCATCCAAGTCACCTAAGCCACCGACAATCGCCTTATCATCTGCAAAATAGCGGTCGCCATGTAATTCGATAAAACGATCACACATTTGCTCTATATAATATAAGGTATACGGTCGTTCAGGATGGCGAGATAGTTGAACTTTTTGCCAGCCGGTCAGATTTTCGTAAATCTCCCGACGCTTCTGTTTGATCTTTTGATTGAGTGATCCCATCATAGTGGTCACATCTACATCACCTTCTGAACCTACTTGTTTGAGCTTATCTAGCTGCTCATATAAATTTTCTAAAGGCTGTTCGAATTCCAAAAAAACCATACTTCTCATCTCAGTTTAGGAAGGCGAAACTACTACGAAATCTCTACAGCAAAAACTTTTTTCATTTTTTTTCTACTTGGTATTGTGAGAACGATCAAAATGTTCTACTTTTGCAATCCCTTCGAGGAATAGATGATAAAATGTTATCATTTCTACCTTAGAAAGCCACAAAAGTTAAGGTTTGTTAGTTCGATTAGCTAGAATCCCTGTACTGATTTTCGGGAGAATCGCATAATCAAGTTTAGCTGTCAAAACCATAAAATTAGTCTTTTTAAACCGCAAGAATTAGGTCTGGTAGTTCAGCTGGTTAGAATACCTGCCTGTCACGCAGGGGGTCGCGGGTTCGAGTCCCGTCCAGACCGCAAGAGTTATGAAGTCATTTCATAGCTCTTTTTTTATGTCCAAAATCAAGATCATGTTTTACGTTTATATTTTGAAGAGCGAAAAAGGCTCAAGGGAGAATGTTGTGGAGGGACTTCAAATAGGCAAAAAATAGACAAAGTATTACTTTTACAAGATGGAATCAAAAAAGTTATACGAGACGCTTTTGGATATACCCTTACTGAG
>JBCDHX010000126.1:0-17999 GCA_038749535.1 Bacteroidota bacterium | reverse complement strand
CTTAGGCAAAGAGCCTCCAGGCTAGTGAGAAAAGCTTTAAGCTTCTCAAAATCAATCACTAAACATATTGGAGCTATTAAGTATTTTATTTGCCACTATAATCTAAAAATGAGAGCATTACATTTTTAGCACTACCCATCATTCGTATTGTAGGCGAAGCACAATAAAAAAGCCTGAACTTCATCTGAAATTCAGGCTTTCTTGCTAATGACTAGTCGCTATTAGTTATCTTCTTGAGTCATGTTGTAGACATCACCCATTTTAGGTGCGACACGGAATACAACGCGACGGTTCATCGCTCTTGCATCTGATGTACTTTGATCTTCTGACAATGGCTTGTACTCACCACGAGCAGCTGCAGCCAATTGGCTAGGATCTACACCTTCGCGCAATAGACGACGCAATACTGCATCTGCACGACGGTAACTCAAGTCCCAGTTGTCACGGTAAGCAGCTCCTGCTACTACACCTTGGTCGTCAGTATGACCTTCGATGATGATTTCTAAATCTTTGTTATTCTTCAAAAGAGAAGCCAAAGAGTCGATGACTGCACGGTCGTCACCACCTAAGCGGATAGAACCGCTAGAAAACAAGACTGGCTCAGATGTCTTCAAATAAATGTAGTCATTCACTTCTTCTAGCATCAATCCGCTAGTTTCGTAAGAATCGAACGCACTATTGATGGCACCGGAAAGACCGTCGTATTTTTCTTCTACTTCTTTCATCATACCTTGAGCGTCAGATGCTTCTTTTTTAGCTGCATTGACGTCATTTTCCAATGATGAAATTTGACCTTCCATGGTTGATTTTGCCTCTTCGTACTCAGACATCAAAGCGTCTTTTTCGTCAGACATATTTTGAAGTTGAGATTGAGTTTCCTCTAAATTTTGTGATAAACGGTCACGCTCGCCTGTCATCTCATCGAATTTCTTTTTAGAAACACAAGACGTCATCAGACCGAATACTGCGAAAAACATTACAATAAATGTAGGGCGCATGCTCTAATTTTTTTAGTTAATAAAATATATGGTTCAGTTAAAATGAAAACTTCCCATTTAGCACAAAAAATGCAGTCCGGGAGTGAAATCTTTCATTTGATAAGCCGACAAAAAGTCGACGCTGTTGGTAATATAACCCTTTAGTGCATCATCTGTTTGATTCTTTCACTTGGATGAGTTTTAAATTCACACTAACATGATCGTCTCTGAATTTACGTAGATACTCGCTTTCAAGTAGTCGTAAAAAAAGAATGAAGACTAATGAATATAATACTTTCGGGGGGCAAAGTAAGGAAAAAGAGAAACGTTTTGCAAGCTACATTGAGTAGAATGCTACTTCTGGTGAGTCTTTTGTTCATTTTATCCGTTAGGCAGACACAACTAACACAACTATTTGTGTGAAATATTAACAATATCTATAATGAACGCGGATATTCTATCTGTCCTTTGTTTGCTTATTCTGCCGATAGATAACAGTTCAAATGCTCAAGATGTGCGATTTGCTAAGTGAAAAGTCAAGAATAAGTAGCCTCAAAAGAGGTGGTAAGTTATTTTTGTCTCTTCACTAAACCATAATTCCTTACTTTTATGCACGATTTTTAGAAAAGCCTTAGGATGAGACATTTCTTGATATTATTATTGTGCCTCTTGTCATTGCAGATGCTTCAGGCGCAGACTAGAGACTGTGATCCCGTTGTGATGGAAGGTAGCGAAGTCAGTTGTATGCTAGGACTTGCGCCACATGAAGTTGTCGGTTTCAGATACATTAATAATGGCTGGCAGCAGATCCCAATACAGATAGACGAACGGCGACTCATGGATATGACTATTCCTTACAGTGGCATTCCTATGTTCGGAACTTGCCTATTTAAGTCTGAAGAAAATATTATCTGGGACATTCTTTTCTATACTGACCCCAATACATTCACGGGAGCAGATACGACGGATCTGAATTTTGATGCGGATGATGAGCTGGCGTTTATGGCAAAAGATGTAGGTACGATAGCTCCTGCCAATAGCTGCCCCGGCGGTGTCTACGCCAATAGCAAATGTCAGGTACAAGTACAAAACCCACTGAGTGGTAGTACAACTTTGGGTTATATTTATCTATTCGAGCAAGATGGTAGTTTATCTCCCGATGCAGGTATGGACTACGTAGATTATGACTACGAAACCTTCGGTGGCGACTACAAAAACACCTATCAAATTTGTGTCTTCAATGGTAGCAATGCCAATCCTGAGGACTCTCGTGTGACGACCAACCGATATAGTATGCACTTTTCGCAGCGCTGGGTCAATGATGAACTAAAAGTAACCGCCGGCAATGCTTCCAATATCGATATTCTAGATCATCATCAGTTTTTTACAAGCGTCAATTCTTGTTCTCGAAATGAGGTAACTTTTTCCGATGGAAAAGGACCAATTATCGCTTATAAAGAAGGACCGATTCGTGGTATTCGATCCGTGATGGGAGCAAATAGTGGTACATTTACTCAGCTGGACATCATATTTACGGAATGTCGCACAGAGAGTACCATGTTTTATCGTATGCATCCCGGCATCGGTTTTTATGATGTCATGGACTATAGTGAAGATGCCATTGGGATGAATTATTACAACAATCAAGTCCCAATGGGCGTCCCTATCGATGGTCAGCCAGATCAAATGCTAGAAGAAACACCCTTTGAATGGGAACTGATCGTCGGTGCGCCAGGCGCGATTGCAGTGACTTATACCTATGATACCGACATGACGCTAGGTACTCAGCAAGAACTAGACAATGGGCTAGTCGAAGGTCATGTTCGTGCTTTTCATGATGACTCCGCAGGTGGACTCAATCGACGCTGTACAGGCGATGGCAAATTCTACGGTGCAGGTGGTTTTGTCTTGCGAACACCTGTTTGTACCGATGATCGCTACGACTTCGATACCGCCCCTTCTTGTATGCCAAGTGAGGTACAATATTTCGAGCAGACGCGCTATCAATACTATCTATCACCACAAACAACGACCTCAGAAGCAGCTACTTATGCCACTTTCGCCAAAAATCCACTGACGACTATCGTGACAGCTCTAGATTGTACGGCAAGTATACCGACTTGTACAGATGGCGTCCAAAATGGGGATGAGGCAGGTATCGACTGTGGTGGTAGTAACTGTGCCGCTTGTGCAGGTTCTTGTCCTGACGAAATCATCAATACGTTGCCGACTGCTCCGGGACTGTACGAGTACATCAACACCAGTTCTATCACTTCTGATGCGACGGTAGAGATCAATACGACAGTCGTTTTTCAAGCCGAAAATACCATCCAACTATTACCTGGTTTTCACGCCAAAGGCAATAGTACATTTACCGCCCAAATTGCTTCTTGCGCTACTGCCAATCGCATAGAACAGCGCACACAAGATCAACTGACACTCGAAATCGCGCCCAATCCCATTCGCGATCAACAACTCAATCTAAGAGTCTTTTTACCAGAACGTAGCGATGTACAAGTACAGCTTTATGACATCAATGGGCAACGCATCGGTAATACGCAATGGCGACAACAAGTACAAACAGGCAATCACACTTTCCTATATGATCTAAGTACGGTACGCGCCGGACTGTATTTGATTGAAATACGAACAGCAAAAGAAAGAATAGTCAAACGAGTCGTCGTATTGGACTAAATGGTGTTTGATTTGATCGCTTCCACAAATGCTTGTTCGCTACAAATATTCGGCACATGAAAGATGGCTTTCGTTTTGGATGCCCAAGGAGTAGACAATGTAATTGCTGACCATGCGAAGACCCAAAGTTGAGGTTGCACCAATGCCACAGACCGAATCAGCTGATACTGCGGCAAGGGCAAACGATCTGTTTCTGTAGCGACGCAAAGGATAGCTAGATCGGCAGCTTGTGCTTTACGCTGGGCTTCATTGAGGAGACTTTCGTTGATGTAGTCGCTCATTTCATATCCATTCGCTGTCTTTAGCTCAAATTTGTATGCCGTAGCTGGCGTTTCTAGATGAGCTATTTGCCAGTTGATGGGTGGCTGATGTATCTGCCCGAGGATGGCTAGCTGCTTTGGGAAGGGTGTAATGGAGGGCTTTTTTTGATGGATGAGCATGGTGAATGTTGTTGAATAGGAAGCTAGATGATTTTAATTACCTAAGCACGTCCCGATAGCTTTCGAGAAGATATTTGAGATACTGATGATTAAAATGTTGAAGTACGTTTTTCTACCAAGTGAAAAGTTGTGCAGCCAATATGTTCCTGAACTTTCCTTTATTTTTATCCGTTTTGATGAGATACCACCCATGATCTATAAGCTGATGAAACTCTTATTGGACATAAAAGATAGTGAAGCTCGTTCTGTGTTACAGCTTTCACAGGAAATATCTCTTGTAAAAGTAAAACAACTAACAGATGAGAAAGCACAACTCATGAGCGAAATCAGAGAAGCAGTAGAAAATCTCAAATCTGTTCGAGCAAGTAGTATGCAGGCTCGTTCTGCCAAAGATTTACTACAATATGTATCTGAATAAAACAAAGAAAGGGCATTGAATCCTAAAGACCCAATACCCTTTTGATCTAATTTTTCCTGTCGTTCATTTACTCAATCACCAACTTCTCCACTACCGTCCCAAACGAACCGCTCACTTCCACAAAGTAGAAGCCGCTAGATAGATTTGCGACAGAAAGCGGCAAGTAGTTATAGCCAGCCTGTGCTTGCCAAATCTGCTGACTCATTTGCTGTCCATTGATACTCAAAATACGGACTTGTAAGTTCTCTTGCGTTATGCCTTCAAAAGTCAAATGTGCAAAATCCTGTGCCGGATTCGGGAACAACTGCAAATTGTGATCTGCAAAAGTCTCTGTCGTAGAAACAGGTAGCGAAGTTCCGATGATCGTACCGCGCTCCATGGCTGTGACACACGCCATATCACCTTCTGTCGAAGTGACACAGGCTTCACTATTATAGTTGACCATATCAAAAATCTCTACATTATCAACTGCCCAGCCGTAGCTATCGACCTCTTCATTGGACGCAAAACGGAAGCGGACAAAAATCTCTTCGCCCATGTAGTCAGACAGATCCAAATAGCTCGTCTGAAATTCGCGCTGCACACCTGCAAAGCCTTCCAGTCTTGGAATCGAAATCGTGTTATATGCAATACGTGTCGGGTAGCCATTTCTAAAAAACTTATCCGCTACTGTCTCCCAAGCGAAACCATCCGTACTGATCTGCACAATACCACCATCAAATCCCCACTGTGTATCATAGCTGTGCTCAAAGCTCAAAGTCGGTTGATCGCCAGTCACCAAAACCGGATCGACCAAGAAGAATACCTGATCTTGTGGTATATCCCCATTCGACCCAACTATCCAAGCCGTAGAGCCATCTGCACCCACTTCTTCTATCAATTCCCACACTAGGAACGCCTCTTCATCCAATGGCAAAACATCCCAGTTATCGCCCTCATTTTCCATATCGTCCTTGAATTGCTCAATAGATGGTCGCGTCACATCTGTCGCGATTTGATAAACGACTCGTACGCTGCTGCCACTCGATACATTGACTGTCCGGAAATTGACTTGTTCTCCTTCTGTACTCGCGATTACGCCTTCCGGAACTTCTATAAATGCATCAAAAGTCGTTCCTTCCGGTAGTAAGTCGTAGAAACTCACATCGGCAACCATACTATCTTTATCATTGGTGACCGTCAGCGTCACCTCGATCATGTCTCCAGCTGCTGCGTTCGGTGTCACTTCCTTTGCGATCTTCAATTCTTTGATACAATCAGGGCGCGTGCGATAGCTTTCTACACCATCATTTCTGTTGGTATTCTCGCCTTGAGAAGCTTCAAAGCCAAGCCCACGCTTGGCAAATACTTGCCAGATGATACAGCGATTCGCACCGCCATAAGTCGCTTCGTCGGCTGCCAAGATTCCATCTCGACCATCCAAAAAGCCCGGCTCACAAGCTTGTAGTTTCATGCCATCCATGACCAGCTGCACAGCGATATTATTGCCACCCTGACCATGTACTATATCTTCATCAAAGCCGTATTCATCGACTAGCGCCCAATATAACTCCCAAAGTGTAGCTGCCCAGACTTCACCTAGCGGATGCGGCGCACCGGTACCGATAATGTCGTGATAGGTTTGAGAATTGATAGCAAAATCAGGAGAGTAAGGCGAACGCCGGATACCACTTGCATCAGGGTTCTGCTGCGCAGCGAAAGCACCAATTGTACGGATTCTGTTGGCTGCGTCATCGCCGCTTACGGTTGTCACCAGGGTAAAAAAGTCACTCCAGCCTTCACCCATTTGCTCATCTGTAAATAGACAACCTGCTGCGCGAGGACCTCCGGTCAATCGATTGGAAATACCGTGTCCATATTCATGCGCGATGATACCATTGTCCAATGTACCATCCACTTGAGAAGGTCCATCCAAATCCGGTTCTACGAAACTTACCGCTAGCCCTTGACCCAAAAATTGTTTCAACGATTGGCAGTCCCCAAAATCAATCATGACAGATGGAATCGTAATCGGGTCGTCCGTACCAGCAGCCATGCCACCGAAAGCACCGCCATCGAAGTTACAAATGATCGCACCTATCGCGCCAGCCATTTCTGCATTCCATACTTTCTGTGAGAAGAAACAACCACCACGGTCGATCATCGCTACTTTTCCAGTCAGATCATTCACGATTTCATTACAACCTAAAGTTGCATCAAAAGAACCATCATCGACCAAAACAACTTCTCCACTGATCGGAATAGAATCAATAGATGGACCAAAATCTGCCGCGCCAGTTTCATAAACACCTGCTACACTACCCGGCCCATCGACCGTCAGATTGCCACTATTTCGATTCCACAAAAACATCTGCATCGCTCCGCTAGACCCATCTGGAGGTGTTGCAAAGTTGGCATTGTTCGTGCCACCACCATCTTGTGCTTGCGCCAAAATATAGTCGCCGGCACCAGCTGCGCCAGAATAGTTGGTTTGCTGAAAAGCGCCCGCAGACTCGTCCATACCGTAAGCATATACAAAGTCATGGATATAATTATTGGCGTAGAAAAGTTGTACTGTCGCGAAGTCGGTGAAAGTTCCCGGCTCTTCAGAAGCATCATACAAGTAGTCAAAAATCAATAAGCTGTCGCCATCTGGTTCGTTACCTTGTGAGCGATTCTGGTCTTGACTATCTTCAAAAGCGTGGACGTTATTTCCACGCGTGATTGTAAATTCTGCACCTTCCACACCGTCAGTGTCATGCCAGCCAAAAGGAGAAGCGACAGGATCGGCAACATCCGTCACAATGGCACGCTCACCATGTACCGGACTTTCGACCGGAAAAGGAAAGACGTTGTATGTACCACGTATTAAAGTGTCCATCACGAAATTAAAATAGTTGGAGATGTTATTCGTATTCGATTCATGAGCGTGACACTGAGCAGCAGAAGCATGACGATGATCGTGATTACAATAGACGGTATAGTTGCCTTTGTTCAACACCTCACCTGTCAAGGCATCAATGCGCAGACTCCAATAGTCCGCGCTACTGTGCATATTGATTGCTAGATCCCAAGCCAAACGCACTTCCATCTCGCTCATTTTTTGATACTTCAACTGTACCACTATTGGACTAGCAGAGATATTACCGCCACTAAAGTAGAATGTCTGATCGTCTTCTTGCTGCTCAAATTGTGCTTTTTCAGCTGTTTGGATGTCCAAATGATTGATGGCACTTTCGATAGCTTGATCGGCACGCAAAAGTGGCTGAGTCGTATTGACGGCACTTGCTAAATTCTTGAAAAAGCGATTGGTCGCAAAGAAAGGCGTGCCATCTTTTTTGACGTGGACACCTGAGATAGCATTGTACAATTCGATGCCTTTGTGTCGCTGTATAAAATAGACGTGCTCGACGCCATTGTGCTGTGTGAAATACTGGTCGCTGACCACCAAATCTGACAAGTCAGCTTCTGTTAGCTGCCAGGCAGCTCGTTGGTCTTGTAAATGTTGCCGAGCAATGTCTTCGGTTGACTGCTTTTGCGCCCAACTGAAACAGATGCTTAGGCAAATTAGGAAACCGGTGAGGAGTAGTGATTTTTTCATCAAAAAAGAGTGATTTATTCATTCGACGCAGCCGGATTGATCGATCCGCTAAAGATGCATCAAACGATAGTGATTGTAAATTTTCTGGATTCGACTCAGATAGGATTAGGTGGCAGCGAAATGGCGAAAGACTATAATTTTACAAATGCCTGTTTGGGAAAAGCGAAAATAGACAAAAAATTGACTTGCTTTTACCGAACATCTCCATTTTTTACATTGGAGTGAGATCGGTAACAGCAAATTAAAAGACTCGGGACACTTCGGTGGTCGTCTGAAGCCTGAAAGCACTGATACTTCACAAACAAACTGTATCTTGCCGTTCTATTTAATATTGATAGATTATGCTGAGCCAAGTACTGAACAATCGCACCTTTACTTTTGAAAATAGCCTCGATTTTGCTCGACAACAAGATCAGGCAGATGAGTTGCATCGCTATCGCGATCAATTTTTGTATCCAACTCAAAAAAACGGCACACCTTACATTTACTTCTGCGGCAATTCACTAGGACTGCAACCCAAAATCACCAAAGACTTCATTGACTCAGAGTTAGAAGCTTGGCAAAAACTAGCAGTAGAAGGACATTTTGTTGGTAAACGACCGTGGATTCCCTATCACGAATACTTAGCCGAACCGATGGCAAAAGTAGTCGGCGCAAAACCTTCCGAAGTCGTCGTCATGAATACACTGACTGTCAATCTGCATCTGATGATGGTCTCTTTTTACCAGCCGACTCAAGAGCGACACAAGATACTGATAGAAGCCGACGCTTTTTCCTCTGACCAATTTGGTGTCGTTTCTCAGATCAAATTTCATGGCTACGATCCCGAAACCAGTCTGATTGCTTTGAAACCACGAGCAGGCGAAGCGACTTTACGACAAGAAGATATTGACGACATCATAGAAAAAGAAGGCAACCAAATCGCGCTCATTCTTTTCGGAAATCCCAATTATTACACTGGACAAGTCTTTGATTTACAGCGCATTACTGAGTTGGGGCATCAGAAAGGTTGCTATGTTGGATTCGACTGTGCACATGGAGCTGGAAATATCCCTTTGAACCTACACGACAGCGGAGCAGACTTTGCGATCTGGTGTACTTACAAATACATGAATGCAGGACCTGGGAGTATGAGTGGCTGTTTTGTGCACGAACGACACAATTATGATCTGGAGTTGCCGCGTTTTACTGGCTGGTGGGGACACAACAAGGCCGAGCGATTCAATATGCGCGATGACTTCGACCCGATACCTGGCGCAGAAGGCTGGCAGTTGAGCAATACGCCCATTTTGTCGATGGCGGCTATTAGAGCATCTTTGCAGTTGTTCGATGAAGTGAGCATGGAGCAATTGAGAGCCAAGTCGCTGAAACTGACGGGATTTTTGGAGTATTTGATTCACGAAATAGGAGATGAACGCATCGAAATCATTACGCCGAGCTCGCCCGACGAGCGCGGTTGTCAATTGTCGATACAGGTTCGAGGAGCGGATAAGCGTTTGTTTGATAGCATGATGGAGATGGGCGTGATCGGTGATTGGCGAGAACCGAATGTCATTCGTTTAGCACCGACGCCATTTTACAATAGTTTTGAGGAAGTATTTCGGTGTGCGGAGGTGTTGCGAGAGAGCCTCTTGAAAGGTGAAAAGTAATAGGTGAGAGGTGAGAGAGGAACGTTCATGAAAACGAGATTCTTATAAAAATATGAATAATATAAAGCGTGCGAATTTATTCGCTCGTTTAAGAGAAGAGGTCAAGTAACACATTTGAAGTCAAGCAATTGTGCTAAAGAAGCTAACTGCTAAAGGCTAATTGCTCATAGCTAAAAAAATGGATTTAAGAGAAATAAGAGCCAGAGGAGAAGTCGTTCGTCATCCGTGGGAGTTGGCGCGATTTGAAGTCGTTTGCGATTTACTGAAAAAATATGTCGGCGAAAAAGACCGCTTGAACATTCTAGATTTGGGATGTGGCGATACTTTTTTTGTTGAAAATCTTGCCCAACGCTTCACCAATAGCCAGTTTTATGGCGTCGATATTGAATTTGCGGATGAGGATTTGGAGATGTTGAGTGACAAGTTGAAAGATGAGCCGATTCAGTTATTCCGAACGCTAGATGATCTAGAAGCAGGAGCTGCGCCCAAAGCGATAGATATTGTCCTATTGCTAGATGTGGTGGAGCATATCGAATTCGATGTCGAATTCTTACAAATGCTCCACAACAAATCCTACATCACCGATCAAACCAAAATTTTCATCACTGTTCCAGCTTTCCAATCGCTCTACACGAGCCACGATGATTTCTTAGGTCATTATCGCCGCTATGACAATACGCATCTGGAGCGTACGATTCAGAAAGCAGGTTTTCAGAAACTGAAAGTAGGGTATTTTTTTGGGTCTTTATTGCCAGTTCGCGCATTGAAAGTAGTGAAGGAAAAGCTTTTCGGTAAAGATGAAGAATCGACTGGACTAGTGGAATGGAGTGGAAGCAAAGGCAAGACCAATTTGATTAAAAATGTGTTGCAATTGGATTATAAAATTGGGCAGATAACTGGTGGGAAGTTGCCAGGCTTGTCGAATTATATTGTGATCAATAAAGATGTTAGACGATAGATATTAGATGTTAGACTTGTTCAGAAAGTTGCTTTAAATCAAAGCAATAGTCTTAAGCTTTCTCCTAAAACTAGGTTATTAAAATCCGTAATAATCAGTTTGATCCGTTCAATCCGCGTTCCAATCATGAAAGAAGTTTGAAGAAATAAACTATGGCAAAAAGAACACCAAAGAAAAAGCAAACCGCCAAGCAAAAACGAGCGACAAAAGCGCCTTCAAAAAAGAGAACTACTGCTCAGAAAACGAAGCAGCCTTACGTCTCTCAATTGATCTTTCGAGATGTAGAAGAAAGACAGCCTGACTTGTGGAAGAAAGTGTTTTGGGGACTGAGCGGAGTGGTGCTAATAGCAACCATTATTCTAGCTTTGGGAAGTGGGATAAATGGTGATGATTACTTTCAGAATGACTACTCCGAAGGCGTATTGGACTTTTACCAAACGATGGGACAAGACACTTCTTTTTTTAGTAATCCACGTGGACCGATCAAAATATACGGAGGCTTATTCGAGATCACAACTGCCATCTCCAACAATGCTTTAGGCAATGAAGTGCTCGACCGTAGTTACCACGATGTGCGTCACTTTTGGAATGCCTTATTTGGTTTTCTAGCGATGCTCTTTACTGGTTTG
This sequence comes from Bacteroidota bacterium, assembly GCA_038749535.1. GTDB lineage: Bacteria > Bacteroidota > Bacteroidia > Chitinophagales > Saprospiraceae > JAAUTG01. The sequence goes on along the minus strand of JBCDHX010000126.1, from coordinate 6,654 downwards.
ATGGCGCAAAAAATAGGTGGTTGGCGAGCTGGTGTCATTGCGCTGGCATTTATTTTCTTATCACCTCGCTTTTTGGGACATAGCATGATGAATCCCAAAGATATTCCATTTGCCGCAGGCTATATCATGGCGATTTATTTCATGCTGCCTTTCATTAGACAATTGCCGCGCCCCAATTGGAAAATCATTCTAGGTATCGTCGGTGGTATTGGGATTGCATTCGGAGTGAGAGCTGGAGCATTATTGTTGCCAGCCTACTTAGGACTATTCGCTGGGATTGCTTATTTGCTAAAATATGGTCTCGCAGGCGTTGGGAACATGAAAAACTTTTTGCCGACTTTGACTTCAGGAGCGATGGCTATCGTCGGTGGCTTAGGATTGGGACTCATTTTTTGGCCTTATGGATTACTCTCACCCATCGAACATACAGGCGAGGCGGTCGGTGGATTTTCCAAATTTGCTTATGGTATTCGGATGCTCTTCAATGGCGAAATGATAATGGGAACGGCTGCTCCGCCAGAATATCTCCCCACTTGGATGCTCAAAACGGTGCCGTTGTTTACACTTTCGGGGATGGTGCTATTTGCTGTATTTTCAAAATCGCTGTTTCAACGATACACGCCTTTTTATTTGTTCATGGCGTTATTTACTTTCCTTTTTCCAGCCATTTATGTCATCGTTCGTGGCTCGACATTATACGATGGCTGGCGACATTTGATCTTTGCTTATCCACCAATGGTAGTGGTCGCAGCAACCGCATGGAATGGTGTTTTACGGCAATTTGAGTCCAAAAAAGCGGTGTTTTATGGTATCGCGGCAGTTGTGGGATTGTTGATGTTAGAATCTGGCAGCTTTATTCTGCGCAATCCAAGTTTCCCTTATGTCTATTTCAATCCTATTGCTGGTGGTATCAAAAATGCGTTTGGCACTTACGAAACCGACTATTGGGGCGTAAGTGTCAAGCAAGGATTGGATTGGATGGAAGAAGAAGGTATCATCGGGGAAAATATGACAGACACGGTACGCATCGTCTCCAATTTCTCTGATGCACTCGATAAATATGTGCGCGGTAGCTATAACGGCATGGTCAAGTCGGACTATGTCCGCTTCCGCCAACGCTATGACAAGCAGTGGGATCATGGTCTCTTCGCGTCTCGTTTTGTGCCTGGCGGCTATTTGAAAAGTGGTAATTGGCCACCAAAAAGTACGACTGTTCATGCTGTCGATGCTAATGGAGTACCACTGCTTGCCATCATGAAAAACGAAGATGATCTGGCTTATCGAGGACTACAAGCTGCCAAACGACGCGACTGGGCAACAGCCATTCCACTTTTATCACAAGAAGTAGAGCGAAATGCTGACAATGAAATCGCTTATGTCCAATTGGCGCAAGGTTACTTGCAAACCAATCAACTCGACCAAGCGGGCGAAGCGGCACAAAAAGCCATCGACATAGAAGCGGAGAACCTACAAGCGTTGAATATTTTGGCATTGCATCATCTGCGGAAAGGAGAATTGGGAGAAGCGCAAGAAGTGCTGAATCGCTCTCTCGAATATGATGAGCGCAACTCAGTCGCCTACTACTATCTCGCTATCATCGAGCAAAATAATGGCAACTTCTCTGCCGCGCTGGAACGAGTGCTAGAAAGCATCAAAAGAAACGGCAAATTCAGAGAAGCCTATCTGCTCGCCGCTCAGATTTATGAGCAAATGGGTGACAATCAAAATGCGCAACGGTATCAGCAGGCGTATCAAAGTTTGGGTGGTGGATAGTAGAAAAGACAGGAAGAATAGCTGACTATGCACACAGCTATTTTTCCTTTTAAGCCTACTATTTCTTCTACCTCATCATTTTTATTGATTTATCCCCTACCCTGTCACAAAATCGTACAATTAACAGTTGACTTTTTACATAAAAGAAAGTATATTTGTTAGGTAGTGTTTGCTCTGTCGTTTGTTAACCTCAGGTAAAATCCGCGTGTCAGAAAAGTTTCCTTTCTCATATGGAGCAAAACACTTCCTTCAAAGAAAAAGTAGTTTTTGTGTTTATTTGTTTGGGTTAGATGCCCTTACTCCGGCGAGTAAGGGTTTTTTCATTTGTATCCAATGGTGATCGGAATTCCTTTTACTTTTGTGCCTATCAATTCTAACTCGAACGATCTATGAAGCTACACGATCTACCTTTGGAGGACAAACCTTATTTACTAGACGAGCATGGACCTATATTTATTCTAGGATGTCCACGTTCCGGTACGACTTTCTTGTCCAATTGCATCAGCTTCATTCCCGGTACAGAAGAATTTATCGGAGCAATCGCGCCACCTCGACTGGCTCACTTTTTGGGAAGTCCTGAGTCAGAAGGCGTACGTGAGACGGTACTAGATTCGGTACGCGATATTTTTTGGCAAAGCTTTCTGCGGCGCGTCACCTTTCGCTATCATCGTATCGGGCAGTTGTACAGACGACGCATCAGTCTGAGTGATTTCTTGAAACCTGCTAGTTTCAATGGCAAACTCTTTTGCTACAAAGAACCCTTTCTTTGCTTTTCCGCAGCACATTTTGCCACCACTTTCCCGAATGCCAAGTTCATCCACATCATCCGAGATGGTCGTGACAATGCAGATTCGTTGGATCGTACCTATACACAGGCTTTGTCAGATGAAGTATTGACATCCGATCAGTTGAGCTTCAACAAAAACTCTGAAATCGGTACTTGGCGGACCAAAGACGGCTTCAATTATCCCTGGTGGGTCAAAGAAGCAGAAGAAGCACAGTTCCGACATGGTAGCAAATATGGTCGCTACATCATGATGTGGCGTGAAATGGTCACACGTGCTCGCCACCTCAAAACCATGCTGCCCGAAGATCGCTATTTAGAGATTCATTATGAGCAGTTCGTACAGTCGCCCATTGAGCATGGACAGCGCATTCGCACCTTCTTGGGAGCAGAAGACTCTGCTGCTTTCAGAAGAAAACTCAACAAAGCTTTTAGCTCTTCTGTCAATATCTCGAAGCGCAACCAAGAGGACACCAAACGAGTAGAATCAGAAAAGATCGCTGGCGATTTATTGAGAGAATTGGGATATATTGAGGATTGAAAAACTAACGAAAATCAACTTGTATAATGCAATACGCTTACACCATCCTTTATGTCGAAAACGTCACTTCTAGCATTGAGTTTTACGAAGCTGCTTTTGGCTTTGAGCGCAAATTCATAACCCCTGAAAATGACTATGGCGAACTACTGACCGGTGCGACAATCATTGCTTTTGCTTCTCTCTCTTTAGCGAAATCCAATTTTGACACTTCTTTTCAAACTGCTCAGTCAGACCAACCACCTTTTGGTATCGAACTCGCTTTTACAACTACCGAAATCGAAAAAGACCTAGATCGTGCCCTTCAAGCTGGAGCAAAACTCATCGGAGAACTGACTGCCAAACCTTGGGGACAAAAAGTAGCGTATGTCCGCGACAGCAATGGATTTCTAATTGAAATTTGTACGCCAATGTCTTAATTGTTATCAGACGATTTGTTGTTTAAGCGTGCTCTTCCTTTTCCTCATTTCGTCGGTCAATTGAAGCGGAGTGTGTCGAGAAATAGGGCGAATTTCCTAATCAGGAGCGAAAAATCGAACGACTTACCCTTTAAATCGTACTTTTTGTGTTTCTTAGCAACCATGAGCAGTTGTTTGCTTATCATTCACAGTTCATTGTACACTGATAATTGAAAACACCTATGAATTTCCTCTGCATATCCTGCTACTTCAAAGGCAACGCCTTCCTCAAAGCCCTTAAAGAACAAGGTAATACAGTCTACTTATTGACCCTAAAAACATTGGAATATGAAAACTGGGTACGCGATCACATCGACGAGTTTTTTTACATGGACTCAGACGCCAATTCGCCCGAAAACTTGGGCAATCTGGGCAAAGGATTGGCGTGGATGATGCGTAGTCGGAAAATAGATCGCATCGTCGCACTAGATGATTTTGATGTAGAAAAAGCAGCTTTTTTGCGCGAACAATTTCGCATTCCCGGCATGGGGCAGACGACCGTTCGTTACTTCCGTGATAAGCTAGCCATGCGCATGAAAGCTGCCGAATCTCGCATCCATGTGCCCACTTTCACCTCTCTTTTTAATGATGCCGACATCAATCATTACGCAGACAACGTTCCTGCGCCTTGGATTCTAAAACCTCGCTCGGAAGCTTCGGCTACCGGGATGAAGAAAATACATTCTAAAGAAGAACTCTGGCAAGTTCTCAACAGCACAGGTGAAGAGCGACACAAATATTTATTGGAGCGATTTACGCCCGGCGATGTCTATCATGCTGATGCCTTGACCGTCGATGGTAAAGTCGAATTTGTGCGGACGTCACGCTACTTAAATACGCCGCTAGAAGTAGCACATGGTGGCGGTATTTTCAGAACGGCTACGCTAGAATTTGGGAGTACAGAAGACCGGCAGCTACGCGAGATGAATGAGCAAGTCTTAGAAGCTTTTGGGATGCAATTCAGTGCCTCTCACACCGAATTTATTCGCTCGCGCGAAAATGGAGAGTTCTATTTTTTAGAAACTTCCAGTCGAGTCGGTGGCGCACATATTGCCGAGATGGTTGAAATCTCTTCCGGTATCAGTCTTTGGGCAGAATGGGCAAAAATAGAGACCGCCATGGCGCGAGGACAGCAATACCATTTGCCTGAAGTACAACATCAATATGCTGGTATTTTGGTCTCTCTAGCACGACAGCAGCATCCCGATATGTCGTCCTTTAATGATCCGGAGATCGCTTGGCGCATCCAAAAAGACTATCACATCGGCATGATTGTCCGTTCAGAACGTCGGGAGCGCGTCATTGAGTTATTGGATAATTATGTGCCGCGTGTCTACCGCGATTTTCATGCCAGTGCGCCTGCGGATGATGAGTTGAGCCACTCTTGATGCTTTGCTTCGCTTGAAGAATTGAACAACTGTTAAATTGATGATTTCGTCAGAAACGAATTTCTCATCAGTAAATGCAGTTCACGTCTTATCAATTCGTCAATTCAGCAATTCAGCAATTCATCATCGTCAAAAGCGATTTAAAAACAAAACGAAAATGAAACAACTACGTGTAGGCTTACTCGGCGGTGGTTCTTGGGGAACGACAGTAGCATCGCTAGTCGCCAAAAATACTCCTACCAAAATATGGGCACGTAAAGCGGAGACAGTCGATGAAATCAATCTGCGTCATACCAACGAAAAATACTTGCCGAATGCCGAGTTGACACCTTCTTTGATTGCTTGCAAAACGATAGAAGAGACCGTCCAAGATGCAGATGTAATCGTGATGGCGATTCCATCTCAGGCATTTCGTTCTGTACTGACTGAAGCAAAGGAATACATCCGTCCATGGGTGCCGATAGTGAGTTTGTCCAAAGGACTAGAGCTAGGGACAAAAATGCGGATGACCCAAATCATAGAAGAAGTGATGCCAGGACATCCCGCTGGCGCGCTTTCCGGTCCCAATTTAGCACGAGAGATCATCAGCGGACAAGCAGCAGCTTCCGTCATTGCGATGGTAGACGACAACATCGCCAAATCCTTACAGAAAATATTTACGACTGGACTCTTTCGCGTCTACACCAATGATGATGTCGTCGGCTGCGAGATCGGTGGGGCGTTGAAAAATGTAATCGCTATCGCCGCTGGTATGGGCGATGGTGTGAATGCTGGAACAAATACTCGCTCGGCGATCATTACACGCGGTTTGGCAGAGTTGACACGCTTAGGTATAGCGATGGGTGGCGAGCCGGCTACCTTTGCCGGACTAGCCGGTATGGGTGACTTGGTAGCAACTTGTAGTAGTCCATTGAGCCGAAACAGAACGGTGGGTTTTCATCTGGGGAAAGGCAGAAAAATCAAAGAAATCATCGATGAAATGTCGATGGTGGCAGAAGGTGTAAAGGCGTGTAGTGTGGTGATGGAGTTGGCGAAAGAATATGGTGTCGAAATGCCGATCACAGAGGAAGTCTATAAGGTCATCAATCATGATAATACCGTCTTTGATGCGTATAAAGGATTGCTGCGGCAAGCGCCGGGGACGGAGGCGGAGCCGGGATAGTTATTTGAAAAATTGATGAACTGTTGAATTATCTATCTTACCCATTCAATAATTATAGGTTTTTCTATATCAAAAGCTACAATGTTCATTTCGTAAAGCTGTATCACTTTTTGAAACCAATCCTTAAACTTAAACGTTTTCACATCAAATTGAAGCAGATGCAATATATAGCAGATAGAATCACTTTGGACGAGCGTTTATGCAATGGTAAACCTACCATTCGAGGAAAGCGAATTACTGTTCAGACCATTCTAGAGTTTTTAAGTGCAGGTGAAGAAAAGGAAAAAATTCTATACCAGTATCCTTCTTTAGAAGTAGAGGATATTACTGCTTGCCTTAAGTTTACAGCAGCGTTAATGAATCGAAACTATACCATAAAAAATGTAGCTACGTAGCTTATACCCAAGTATTTAGGGCAAACGCATCAAAAGTATGATAATCAATAGTTGTCGTATGGAGCAAGTGTGGAACATGTTTTACTTAGGTGGCGGATGGCGAAAGGGCAGGTTCGACGGAGGAGTTTGCCATTTCTAGACCTTTTGATTCGTTTT
>JBCDHX010000125.1:0-18168 GCA_038749535.1 Bacteroidota bacterium | reverse complement strand
TTTTCATAGCCGTATCTTAGAGCCTCAATTTGACCCTCATCCAATGAGGTAATGTACCTATTTGCCATTTGTCTTTCTTGTTTGTTCAACAAATGTAACACAGTAATCTCTATAGGAAATTATTTTTACTCAACTACTTAATAGAAGTATTAAGTACTTCCATTGCATTCATTTGACCTTCTATTCCGATGCTACCTGAAAAAGCATTAGAAATAGTGTAAGTACCCTCTTCTTGTGTACTTGTTACAGTCAGTTCTACTTCACCTTCATTACTAATACAAGCTGCTGTAGATGCACTCACTGCTAGATTGGTATTCTGGAAATACACAAAAGTGCCATAGAACTCTCCGCTAATCAAATCTAAATCTCCATCCATGTCCACATCTATGAACTGTGGTTTAGAACGTAGCCCTAAATCTACACCATCAAAAGGATTAGTAGTGCCTGTGAGTTGCACAAAGTTATTGTTGCCATCATTTTGAAAGTACGTAAATCTTCCATCCTGTCCTCCACTGATCAGGTCTAAATCACCATCAAAATCAAAATCTATAAGTTGTGGTGAGGAGAGAGATCCTACATTAAAGCTATCAAAAGGGTTGTTAGTACCTGTAATCTGTATAAAATTGTTGCTACCATCATTTTGAAAGTACAGGAATGCACCATAGTCATCTCCACTAATTAAATCCAAATCTCCATCGCTATCCACATCTATGAGTTGAGGTGCAGAATGGAATTCTTCTACGATGATGCCATCGAAAGGGTTAGCAGCACCTGTGAGTTGTACGTAGTTGCCACTATCATCTGTTTTGTAGTATAGTATACTTCCATAAAATTCTCCACTAATCAAATCCAAATCTCCATCTAAATCTACAAGTTGAGGGGTCGAGTCATAGCCTACATCAAAACCATCAAAAGGATTAGCAGTACCTGTAATTTGAGCAAAGTTATTGTTACCATCATTTTGAAAGTATATGAAAGTACCATTGCCTTCACCACTAATCAAATCCAAATCTCCATCACCGTCTGCATCCACAAGTTGAGGTGTGGAAAATCTACCTACATCTAAGCCATCAAAGGCATCGTCTCCACAGTTCACATAGCCATCTACTTTAGGCAGTAAACAAGTTGGTTGGTTCTGAATGTAGAAGAAAGTACCAAAAGATTCTCCACTAATTAAATCCAAATCACCATCATTATCCAAGTCCACAAGTTGAGGTGTAGAAACTGAACCAATATCCAAACCATCGAAAGGATTAGCAATGCCAATAATTGGTGCAAAATTATCGCTGCCATCATTTTGGAAGTAAAAAAAAGTGCCAAGACTTTCTCCACTGATTAAATCCAAATCTCCATCTCCATCCACATCTACAAGTCGAGGACAAGAACGACCACCTACGTCGAAACTATCGAAAGGATTAGCAGTACCAGTAACTTGGGTGAAATTATCATTGCCATCATTTGTGTAATAAAAAAACGTACCCTGAGCTTCTCCGCTAATCAAATCCAAATCTCCATCATCATCTAAATCTACGAGTTGAGGTGTAGAAAATCTACCTACGTCTAAGACGTTAAAGGGATTGGATGTACCGGTGAGTTCGGTGAAGTTATTGCTACCATCATTCTGAAAGTAAAAAAGCCTACCATAAGCCTCTCCACTAATCAAATCTAAATCTCCATCCCCGTCTAAATCCACGAGTTGAGGTGAAGAATCAATAACTTCACGCAATCCATTGAAGAAGTTGCCAGAACCAGTAAGCTGTGTAAAATTATTATTCCCATCGTTTTGAAAATAGAAAAAAGTAAGTTCATCAGGAGGACTAGAGGAATCTGAATTACCTCTTTCTCCACTAATCAAATCCAGATCGCCGTCACCATCTACATCTATGAGTTGAGGGGAAGAAAATCTACCTACATTTAAGTTATTGAAGGGATTGGATATACTTATCTGCTCACAATAAATCTGCCCCTCACCTCTTCGGCAGCAAACCCACTCAAAACCCCAATCCCAAACAACACCCGCCTACAAGCACGCAATCGCTGTTTCAACCGATTTTGTTTCTTCAATGAAAGCTGCTGAAAACCTGTACGCTCTACTCTTTCCTTCAAGCGTATGTACCGTCTTTTCAAATATCCTTGTTGTTTCATGATCTGGTTTTTTATTGAAGGTAAAGATATGAAAAATCCATACGATATGAATACCCTAAAAACACCTTCGCCCTAGCTCTAAAAAGAACCAAGGCGAAGACATAGCACAGCGCAATAGAAACTACTAAAATTATACGCTGATGAGTATAAAACTAGAAGGTGAAAAGAGCAGAGCCCTCATCAGCACATCCAATCATTTATAACATCTGCACATCTACTCATACAACTTAAACTCCACCCGTCGATTTTGCTTACGTCCTTCTCGAGACGCATTACTAGCAATAGGGCGCAACTCACCGTAACCAATAGCTTGGATGCGACCACTATCTATTCCTTTGGTCAATAAATACTCACGACAAGCCGTGGCGCGTTGCTCGGAAAGCAGTTGATTGGCGGCTGTACGACCGACATCATCGGTATGTCCTTCGATGCGGAGACTGGCGTCTGGGTAGCGGTTGAGGATGTTAGCGACTTGATTGAGTAGATCGTAGGATGCTGACTTCAAGACCGGACTCGCAATTTCAAATTGAATGTTTTGAGCGACATCATCCAAAAAGGTTTGCTCTTCTGTGGTAACCGGAGAAGTATAGCTGCTACCACTGTCAGTATCGACGCCTGTATTGTTATTTGAGTCGTCAAAAGCGTTGGTGGAGACTTCTGGGCAGCCGTCATTCATCTTCGTGCCAGCTTCATTGGGGCAGTAGTCTTCTGCATCTGGTATGCCATCGCCGTCGCTGTCTTTAGCCTTTTGTGGTGTGGCTATCTCAGGACAGCCATTATTGGCGAGTGTTCCGGCTTCGTTGGGGCAGTTATCAATACGGTCAGCTATGCCGTCGCTGTCTGCATCTGGGCAACCTTGTGCATACGGGCTTCCGCTTTCGCTCGGGCAAGCATCTTCGGAGTCGATGACACTATCTCCATCGCTATCCGTTTTACTGACAATATTGTTATTTTTGGTCTCTGGGCAACCGTTATTTTTAGGTGTTCCGGCTTCGTTGGGGCAGTTGTCCATGCTGTCTGCCAGTCCGTCACCATCTGCATCTGGGCAGCCTTGGCCGGAAGCGACGCCAGCCACATCTGGACAGTCGTCTTCGCTATCCATGATGCCATCTTCGTCCGTATCCATTTTCGCCATCATTTCTGTGGGGCAGCCTCTTTCGTCTACTGCTCCGGTCGAGTTCGGACAGTCGTCCATTTTGTCAGCTACGCCATCTGCATCTGCATCTGGACAACCTTTGGTGGCTTTGAGTCCGGCTGTTTCGGGACAGTCATCCTCTACATCTGTGATGCCATCGCCATCCATATCAGGGCAGCCGAGCATGGCTTCTGTGCCTGGCAGTTCAGGGCAAGCATCTGCTATATCTGTGATGCCATCGCCATCCATATCAGGACAACCTGCTAGTTCTTTAGTACCTATTTCTTCGGGGCATTGATCCATTTCGTCCGGTACGCCATCGCCATCGGTATCTGTTTTGGTCCGACCAAAACGATAAGTGTAGCCGACGCCGACTTGTACATTATTGCGGAGTTCTTGGGTGAGTCCATAGCGGTATTCTGCATGGATGGCAAGGAAAGAATTGGGCGCTAGGCGAATATTGAAACCGACTCCAGCGGGAATCTGTACGTTGCTCGTGTCAAAATTTTCGAGCGTAATGCCACCTCCGGCATGGATATAGGGAGAGAACTTAGCCTCATAGTCTGTCAAATGAAACTGCAACTGACCATCGACGCCTATAGTGCTGATGTTGTTTTTGGTTTCCGGCAAGTGGCTCACACCAATGCGTAAGGGAACGCCAATGCTCAAACGTGGCGTGACGTATTTGCTGAAAAAAGCTTCTAATCCATTGGTGAAACGTAAGGTGTCGACTCCATTGGCGTAGCCGTAGTTGCCGAACATAACTTTCGCACCTAGGTCGGTAGGCAGCGGTGTTTTTTGAGCGGAAAGGGTAAGTGTTGCCAATAGGCAAAGCAGTAGTAGGTAAACGACTTTTGGCTTCATCGAAAAATATGTATCAAAATTTATAGCAAGAGTGATTTTCGGTAGTGTACCGTTCTTGTGTTGATACGTAGATTGTGCGCAAAAGTTAGGTGAAGAGTTGCTTTACTCTTGAACATTCATAGTGAATCCAGAGAAACAAAATAATGTAGAAGCTTCAATCTAGCATTTTAGAAGCCCCAAATTTTTCATCTTAAGTTTGGCATTTGTCTCAAGCCGACGGGCTTTCCTTTTTGGCAATTGCCCCAAAAAGGGAGAAAAAAGTCTAGAAAAAGTGAACTCCTCCGTCAAACAGACTTTTTCGGCAGCCGCCACCTGAGTAGGTCGTGTTCCATACTTGTTCTACACGACAACTACTACCGATTGCATATTAAGATGATCGTTCCGTTAAAGAGTGAGCATTCGGCAACTACGCCTCTGCTTTCGGCAAATTAAAATTCATCGGCGGCAGACTGACTTGCTGCTGATCTTCGATGATGCCATGCTGCGCTTCATATTTGTCGATGTTGTCTTGCAAAGCGTTCATGAGTCGTTTGGCGTGCTGTGGCGTGAGGATGATGCGCGACTTGACTTTTGCTTTTGGGACATTAGGGACTAAACGGACGAAGTCGACTACGAACTCAGAGTTGGAGTGGGAGATAATGGCTAGATTGGCATAGGTGCCTTCTGCGACTTCTTCCGGTAGTTCTATATTTAACTGTGTCTTTTTTTGCTCTGCCATGAAATAGAGTATTTGTGTAAGTTTGTTATTGAAAATGATTTTCAACCCTTTCCTAACGCTTTGCATTTCTGATAGTTTCGCAGATGAATATACAATCTCTAAACGGCAGACAAGTCTGTATTCAAGGTCAGGAGTATCTGTACTTTGGAGGCACTTCTTATTTGGCAATGCATACCCATCCACTTTTTCAAGTATGGATCAAAGAAGGATTTGATCGATACGGAAGCAACTATGGAGGTTCGCGTCGCTCCAATTTGCAGTTTGAAGTCATCGCACAAGCAGAAGAACAGTTAGCGCAGTTGACAGGACAGGAAGCGGCTTTGACTTTTTCCTCCGGTACTTTGGCAGCTCAAGCTTTGATTCAGTCACTTGCTCAGACGCATCAATTACTATACGCACGCGGCGCACATCCGGCACTTTGGCAAACTCATATAACCAACCATCCATCCGATTTTCGGATAGACAATTTGATTAAGCAAGTACATCAAAGTCCGAGATCAGTAGCAATCATTTGCAATGGAATTGATCCTTTGCAAGTCAAAGCGTATGATTTTTCTTGGTGGCAAGAGTTGCCGAAAGATCGTTCGACAGCTATTGTATTAGATGAATCTCACGCATTGGGCATCGTCGGGCAAAATGGGGGCGGCAATAGTGAACTGTGGCAAGTGCCGGAACAAGTAGAACTTATCATTACCTCTTCTTTGGCGAAAGCTTTCGGCGTGCCGGGAGGTGTCGTTATTGGGCGAAAAGAGCGGATTCGTGATTTGGAGAATAGTGCTTTATTTGGAGGAGCTTCGCCTATCACTCCGGCTTATTTATTTGCATTTTCGAAGGCGCGAAAATTGTATGGTCAGCAGCTAAGAAAATTGAGAGCGCGCATTCGACAATTGCAAGAATACAATGCCTTAAAATCGCTACCGAACTATCCAGTGTTTAAAGTAGACAATCAGCCAATCGTCGATCAATTGAAAGCAGCAAACATTCTCATTTCCAGTTTTGCTTATCCAATGAAAGAAAGTCCACTTTTGAATCGAATCGTACTCAATGCGGCACATGAAAGAAGTGATATAGATCGCTTAATGGAACTATTGGAAGGTGAGTAGCAGCCAAAAAAAAGCCTCTCACATTCGGAAATATAAGAGACTGTAACTACCATTTATCAAAAAATCATTTAAGCATTCATATTATTAGGTTGTGAAATTTTATACAAGTATAAGTGGTTTTCGACAAACACTTATTGGCATAAGCATCACAAATCAGTCTTAAATTCTGTGGCAAGATAAACGCTTTTATTTTAAACTTCCAAATTTTTATTACATTTTTATTCTATTTAGCGATAAATATTTGTTGGCTTACCTTTGGGCTAATATTTATCTACTATGAATCAATTAGAATATTTCAACTCCATCCGTACCTTCATCTTCGATGTGGATGGTGTACTCACCAATAGTCAATTACTCATCACCGAGAAAGGTGAGCTGCTACGCAGCATGAACACCCGCGACGGCTATGCGATAGCGACTGCCATCCGTGCCGGATACGATATGGCGATCATCACAGGGGGTAGCTCTACAGGCGTGACGGAGCGACTGAAAGGTCTGGGGGTGGTGCATCTTTATACTGGCTATACCGGAAATCGACATAAAATAGATGCCTACGAAGAGCTACTCGAAATCCTAAATGCAGACGAAGAAAGTATCTTATATATGGGCGACGATGTACCGGATATGGAAGTGATGTTGCGCGTCGGTCTGCCCGCTTGTCCAGCAGATGCTGCACCCGAAGTTCGTAAAATTTCGCGCTATGTTTCTCACGTCAATGGTGGTCAAGGTTGTGTGCGAGATGTGATCGAACGGGTGTTGCGACTGAATGGAGACTGGGGGTAGGGGAGTTTCGAGAGCTGGGAGAGTTTCGAGAGCTGAGAGAACATGATACGCTAGAGCGAACGCAGCTTTCTATAGGACTTATGCTATATTGAGCGTATTCCTGATAGCTATCGGGATTAGTCATTCATCGCTAATGTTCGATTTGAAAATGATACAAAAATCAACCGCCTTCCTACAACTCATCCGCTTCCCAAATTTGCTGATCGTCGTCCTGACACAGTATTTGGTCTATTACTTTGTCTTTGTCAATAACTTGCGACAAGTTGGACTGGAGACACAATTGAACTGGCTGGAAATGACAGGTTTGGTCATCGCGACACTGTGCATTGCAGCGGGCGGCTACGTCATCAATGACATTTTGGATCGAGAGATTGATCGCATCAATAAGCCAGAGAAAATGATCGTAGAGCGTGTCTTTTCGGTATCGACGGCGATGTGGATGTATACTGGTAGCATTGTCATCGGAGCAGTATTGTCTACTTATCTGGCGATCAAAACGAGCAATTTACCTTTGTTGTCTTTGTATCCAATTGCGGTGCTGCTACTGTATTTGTATTCTAAATATTTTAAGAAGAGTTTTTTGATTGGGAACTGGATTGTTGGTTTTTTCTGTGCCTTTGTGGCTGGGATTGTTTGGGTGGGGGAAAGAGGGTCTCTGGGTGAGTATTATACCACTCAAATTTCGTTATTACAGCCGGTACCACCTTGGGGTTATCTACATCAGCTTATGCTGTTCTACATAGGGTTTGCCTTTTTTTCAACTACTTATCGTGAAATAATAAAAGATTTAGAAGATGTAGAAGGTGATCGACTTGGAAACTGTCAAACATTGCCTATCGTTTGGGGAATAGAAAAGGGTAAACAAATTGCGATCGCTAGTGGATTGATACTTTTAAGTATTGTGGTATTATTCATATTGAAAGTTTTGTTCTTTTGGGATCGACAAATCATTCTAATCATCACTTTAATGTTACCAATATTGTATAGCCTGTTCCTAACCTACAAAGCCAAAACCAAAGCCGACTTCCACAAAATCAGTCAATTCATCAAAATTCTGATGCTGTTAGGTTTGGTCATGTTGATTTGGCTGGCATAAGGCGATTCATCATCAAACGCTTATATGTCTTTTATGTCCTTAGGTGTTTCAAATAGAAAAATCAAAAGGGAACGTTAAATTACTAGCTTGACGACGGTAGAAGTGACTGAGATCGTTTTCATCAGAAGACTCGAAAAGTTTCAAAATTGACCAAAGCTAAACGTCAAATTTATGGGCAAACAACTCAAATCTATCACTTTACAGCTAGCAGACTTTATCAGCGAGCAAAAGATATTTTTCGTCGGCACAGCTGCTAGTGAAGGCACCGTCAATGTCTCTCCAAAAGGGATGGATAGTTTGCGCGTCATGGATGCGAATACGGTCGTTTGGCTCAATTTGACTGGAAGTGGCAATGAGACTGCCGCTCATCTGCTACAAAATAACCGCATGACGATCATGTTTTGTGCATTCGAAGGCAAACCGTTGATTTTGCGTTTGTATGGTAAAGCGGAGCTATATCACGAACGCGATCAGGCATTTCAGGAGTATATGACTTTGTTTCCACCGAATGTAGGTGCGCGACAAATCATCAAACTACAAGTCGATCTGGTGCAAACCTCTTGTGGATTCGCTGTGCCGGAAATGGCATTCAAAGGCGAGCGGACGATTTTGGAAAATTGGGCAGAGAAAAAAGGAAAAGAAGGGATTGAAGCTTATTGGAAAGAGAAAAACGTGAAGAGTCTTGATGGTTTTGAGACGAATATTTTGGAAATATCTCAAAATGGTTTTCCGCCAAAAACAACGTCTTGAGTGTTGTCTCTCGAATAGGATAATACAAAACACGCATCGTCCCTTATCAGGAGACGATACTCAGGAGTGAATATCACCCAATATTTGATCTATGAAAGCACATTTTTTACTTCTATTCTTATTAGCATTTAGCAGCCAATATGCAATAGCGCAAGTGCAAGATAGCACACAGCAATTGACAATTGTGCCGGATGCAGAAACGAAGCTCGTCATCAATGATACGACGCGCGTATTGGAAACCGATTCTATTTTACTTTTGGAGCAATCGCTAAACGATGACTATCCGATTCCTAAAAAAGCAGCTAAATTAGGGCTGATTATTCCTGGAGCTGGACACATTTATAATAAGAAAGGATGGTGGTGGAAACTACCAATTGTATATGGAGGCATCGCAGCGGGCGTTTATTTTTTTGATGATGCCAATCAGTTCTACAATTTCTTTGATGATGTAGAATGCTATAAAATCATTGAAAACAGTCGAGATTTGAGTCAGATAGCAGAGGCGTCTAGGTGTGGTGTGCATTTGCAACTAGCACCAAATAGTACAGAAGACATGCTTATTTATGAAATTAATCGAAATGCTTTGTCCAATGCTTCCAAAAGGCGAATAGAAAGTTTCGATGGTTATGTAGAAGCCGATAGATTTTCTAGAGAAGCGATGCGCAGTCGAAGAAATTTGTACGATAAACGGCGGCAAGCTATTGGCTTTGGTATGATCGCCGGGCATCTCGTCCTCAATGGCGCATGGCCTTTCGTCGACGCTCACCTCAGAAATTTTGATTTGAATGACGATTTGACCCTAAAATTTCGCCCGATGATGCAAAATGTGCCACTAACTTCAGCCACTTATGCTGGACTGAGCGCGCAGTTGGAATTTTAGGTAAACACAAAAAACAGAACTTCATTCATACTAAGAGGTGTTTCATTTGTAGTTAGAAAGTAGATAAGAGAAAATAGCGACAGCTTATCTTCTTTGTGTATAGATAAAAGATGATACTTATCAAATAGTTAAGAACTACAGTTGAGTCATCTAATGTCTACAATCTAACATCTAAAGTCTTAAATAAAAATACACTATGGCTTATCACCGAATAGCACTTATTCTGCTATTGTGTTGTAGCTCGCTGGTCAGTTGGGCGCAACAAACGACAGTTTTCACAGAAGCAAATCACGCCTTCAAAAAAGGACTCGCGCTCTTCGATAAAGGCGTCTACGGCGTAGCACAAACTCATTTCGAAGAAGCGATCCAATTGCTGCAACCCGTCAACGAAGAGCAGTCAGAAGTCTTGCGCACCAAGGCAAAATTATATCGGGCGCGTGCTGCTGTTCGCCAAAATCTACCCGACGGCGAAAAATTGATGTTGGATTTCATCAGAGAGACACGCCCTGATCCCGCATCGACTCAGGCGTTGGTGGAGCTGGCAAATTACTATTTCAACAATCGAGAATACGACAAAGCGATTGAATATTTCGATGATCTGGACATCAACAACATTAGTTCTAGAGATCGTAGCGAAGCTTTATTCAAAAAAGGCTATGCTTACTTCGCACAGAAAGACTTTGCGAAAGCGCGGGCAGCATTGATGCCCATCCGTAATACGGAAAACGAATACTACTATCCGACGAATTACTATCTTGGACTCATCAACTTTTTCGATGGCAACTACAACGCAGCGATTAGCAACTTCCGCGTCGTCGAGCGTTCCAATGTCCGAAAGTACAAGTCAGTTCTACCTTACTATTTGTCTCAGATTTATTTTGCTGAAGGTCGCTACGATGAGCTATTGGACTATGCCATTCCAAAGCTCACAGAAGGCAATATCCGCAATCTAAAAGAGATCTATCAGCTCGTGGGGCAAGCTTATTTTGAGAAAGGACAATACGCGAATGCCTTGCCTTACTTCGAATATTATGCCGAGCGATCAAGCAAGATGCGGGAGGAAGAATTCTATCAATTGGGTTATGTGTATATGGAAGGTCGTCAGCCGCGTAAGGCGATTACTTACTTCGAGGAACTGACGAATGTAGATAGCGAATTGGGGCAAAATGCGCTCTATAATCTGGCGCGTTTGTATCTGCAAATCGGAGACAAGCAGTCGGCACGAAATGACTTTGCACGAGCGAGTCGTTTGAATTATGACCCTACCATTCAAGATGAGGCACTATTCAACTACGCCAAATTATCTTATGAATTGAAGTACGATCAGGATGCGATCACGGCTTTACAGAGCATCACGCCTAGTTCGCGCTATTATACCGAAGCACAGACTTTGATGAGCAACATTTTCTTGGATACGCGAGATTATGAGCGTGCTTTGGCGATCATCAAAACCTTGCCACAGCCGCTGACGCCGGATTTAAGAGAAGCTTATCAGCGCGTCAATTACTATCGCGGCACACAATTGTATCAGCAAAATCAAGTCACACAGGCGAAACCCTTTTTCTTCGAAGCGATCAATACGCCCATCGATCCACAGACGAAAGCGTTGGCGTTGTACTGGTTGGGTGACATTGCGCATCGCGAAGAAAATTATGTAGAAAGTAGTCGTTATTTGAATCAGTTTTTGACTTTGGCGCGTACCTTCCGAAATATGCCGGATGAGTCTTCTTTGGCAACTGCCAACTACATTCAAGGCTACAATTATCTGAAAGAAGAGAATTACAATGCGGCTTTGGGCTACTTCCAAGATGCCATCGCTGACATCAATAGAAATGTCTATATCAGCGATCCGCGTGTCAAAAATGATGTGCGTGGTGATGCGACTTTGCGTGCTGGAGATGCTTTATTCAAGCGAAATCAGTACAACGAAGCTTTGCGCTACTACAATGAAGCGGTAAATAAGCAGTACAAAGGATTTGTGTACGCGCTCTATCAGAAAGCGATCATTGAAGGATTGCAGGGAAGCGTGACCGATCAGATTTTGTCGCTAGAGCGATTGGTGGACAACTATCCACGTTCGCCTTTTGCGGATGATGCTTTATTGCAATTGGGGATTACGTATCAAGAAATTGGACAACTGAACCGCGCACAAGCTCCACTAGAGCGATTGGTCAGAGACTATAAATCCCGCTCCAATTTGATTAATCAAGCTTTGATTCAACTGGGTTTGGTGACGTATAATTTGGACAACTCAGAAGAGGCAGTCAACTATTACAAACAAGTTTTTGCCAATAATCCGGAGCCGAGTGAAGCGCAAACGGCACTCAAAGCCTTGGAAGAAATCTATGTCAATGACATGGGGAATGCCGATGCGTATTTTGCGTTCTTAAAGACCATTCCTGGCTATGACGTAGGCACTTTAGGACGTGATTCCATCAACTTCCGAGCGGCAGAAGCGCAGTTTGAAATTGGGAATTACAACAAAGCCATCGAAAACTATACCAACTACATCGGGAAGTTTCCGAATGGTAGCAATACACTTTTGGCTTATTATAGAAGAGGCGACGCTTATAGTGCATTGAAGCGATATACCCCAGCTTTGAGTGACTACCAATATGTGGTGCGTCGTGGACCGAGTCGATATTATTTGAAATCATTGGAGAAGGCGGCGATCATTGCTTATAATCACGAACAGAATTTCCAATTGTCGTACGAATTGTATAGCGCACTAGAGCAAGCAGCCGATAATAATGACCTACAACTGGAAGCACAATTGGGTGTCATGCGTAGTGCTTATCGCGCCAATTTGACGGATGAAGTTTATGAGATTTCGCGGCGTGTAGCAGAAAATCCAATTGCTACACAAGCACAGATCGCTACTGCCAATTTCTACTACGGTAAAATTTCTTTTGATCGAAAAGATTACAACAATGCGCTGAGTGCTTTGAATCAAGTGATCGCTCTGAGTGACAATGAGCAGACCGCAGAAGCGCGCTATTTGGTCGCCTACATTTACTATGTGCAGCGTGATCTAGATAGAGCAGAAGAAATCACCATCAACGCCAATCGCGAGAGTTCGAGTTATCCATTTTGGGTGGCAAAAAGTGTCATTTTGTTGAGTGATATTTTGGCAGAAAAAGGCGATGTATTAAATGCCCAAGCGGTGCTAGAAGCCTTATTGGAGAACTATGACGGCGATGCCGAACTGGTACAAACGGCTCGTGATAAACTGCAGCAACTGAATCGCCGCATCAATTCTGAGAGCCGAATCGATACGTCGACGGATAGCTTTTTTGATGATGGGACAGGCGGTGAGTAGCCGCTGGCAGTTAGCTATTAGCCACTAGCTGTTGGTTAGTTCAGCGCTGAACTTATCATCTACGCAGTCAGCTAGGCTTCCTCCATACTTGTATCAACCTTAATCTCAGAATGGATTACTTAGTCAAAAAACGATAACTAAACAGTTGTACAATTGAGCCGACGCAGGAGGTGATCAATTCAACAGTTCAACAATAAAACAATGATAAATAAGCATATATTAATTCTATTAACAGTCTTCGTATTGCCATTTGTGCTACGTTCGCAAGACAATGACCTAGAATCTGGCTCTGTCGAAGTCATCCGCAGTTTTGATGCTCGACTACTGGACAGCGAAAAAATCAATTTAGCACCGAGTTTGCCAGAAGTCGATACGACTAGCAAACGACAGCGGTATGATGTGCCGTTGCGGACGTTAAGTATCAAATATCCGCCGCCGCGCATTCGTCCCTTAGCGATCGGGCGCGATCAAAAAGAAGCGGCTTACAATGGCTATGTCAAAGCTGGAGGTGGTTTTCCGAATTCATTGTTTGGAGAAGCAGCATATCGGGTGTTCATTCAAGATCAATTGGACTTGGGAATTGATATGCGTCATCATTCTGCTAATAACTCACAGCGTATTGAAAATCAGCGATTTGCAAATAATGAAGCGAAGATCGGCGCGACCTATTACACGCCACAAGGTGTCGCATTGGGTACAAATTTGGGCTACACGCAAAACAATGTCTTTTACTATGGCTACAATCAAGTCGAAGGCATCACAATACCCGATTCTATTGTAGAGCCAGAAGATGTGAAGCAGCGGTTTTCGATTTTGGATTTCGGAGCGGAGATTTTCAATGGAACGCGGACGTTAGCAGATTTCAATTACAAAGCGAGTTTTGACTTGTATCAAATGGGCGATATTTCTCCGGCGAGTGAGACTGGTTTTGATTTGAAAATCATGGGAGAGAAATGGTTTCAAGAGAAGTTTCCGCTGCGCGTGACGCTGGAGACTGATTTTACGCGATATTCGGTGACTTCTGATAGTGTGCAGCGACTGAATAACTTTTTCTTACAACCCAATTTTACGTACAGTACTGATTTATTCAAAGTACGCGCAGGTGTCAATTTGGCGTCAAGTGATGATGTCTTTTCGCTTTTCCCGGACATCGAAATCAGTGCCAATGTGATTCCGGGATTGGTGACTTTATTTGCGGGAGCAGAAGGAGATTTGACCAAAAATAACTTCCGTACGCTGACGGACTACAATCCATTTTTGCAGTCGGGTGTCGATATCCGAAACACGCGTTATAATCGCTATTTCATTGGGGCAAAAGGAAACGTACAAGGCATCTCTTATCAAGGTGAATTCAACTATAAAGGAACGGAAAATTTGGCGTTGTTCTTGGA
The DNA here is from genome assembly GCA_038749535.1 of Bacteroidota bacterium. GTDB lineage: Bacteria > Bacteroidota > Bacteroidia > Chitinophagales > Saprospiraceae > JAAUTG01. Next base: position 3,984 of record JBCDHX010000125.1, on the reverse strand, counting down.
TGTCGTAGAGCAAGGAAATGTAGTCGATCTCTACAAATTTCGAGCACTTTACGATGACGTCAACATCATCAACATCAAAGCGAGCGTAGAGGCAGATATTCAAGAGTTTAAAGTGGCGGCGACGCTAAGTCAAAACTTTTTTGAGATGACCAATGAAGAAAAAGCTTGGCATTTACCTGCCCTTGAAATTAACGGTAGTGTACAGTACACAACCTTGGAAGATAAGCTACAGTTGAAAGGGGAATTATTCGTCCAAAATGCCGTGCCTTACATCAATGAGCTAGGCGAAACGGACAACTTAGACGCCCTTTTCGATGTCAATGTCAGCGCAGAATACTACTTCACCGACAACTTTGGCGGCTTCCTCAATTTATACAACATTGCCAATAATCAGCGAGAACGTTGGTTTCGATATCCGATCTATGGGTTGAATGCTTTGGCGGGTGTGTCGTTGCGGTTTTAGGTGACGAAATTACTTCATTCGATGAACGGGCAATTGCTGAGTGGTGGTTGCTCGTAAATGGCGTCTTAACTTTCCATCAGAAAACACTTTTGAAAAAAGAGTAAAAAAGTTACTTACCGATACAAGTTGAATCATCTTGTTTTAGCTTTCCCAATAGGCAACATTTTTTGTTTAGCAAAATCAATATATACTTGTAAGCACTGTGTCTCTCCTATACTTAACCCGGATACCAAAACTATTCAGATGTCCTTCCTATTAGACAAATCCAAGCAAAACAAAGAAGCTTTTTTCTATTTAATGGACAAAAGTGTGAACGCGGCTGCGGTACATTGTTGTTATTATTCCTGTGTACAGAAGATAATCTACATACTCGAAGAATGGTACACAGAAGAGTATGAAGCGGGAATAGCTAGCTTGAAAGGAGGGAAAGGCAATATGCACAAAATGTATATTGACCTAATATCTGAGAAAGTATCTAAGAACAAGAGCGAACAAAGGTCGCTAAGAAGAAAATTGATCGAGCTGAAGTCGGCTAGATTGGAAGTGGGGACTATAAAAATGTAGAGGTGACAGACGAAAAAATCGATCTTGTCAAAGACAGTTTTGAGGAAACGAATTTAGAAATTAGAAGAGGATTTTATTTATGAATATTGACAATTTGATAGAAAATGCTTTGGATAAGGTTCAATCTATACTTCCTAATGCTCAACTAGAGTATCAGTACAAACCTGTTTCTGAAACACATTTTATAAAGATTACTCCTCGTTACCTGATTGATCTAGAAGAAATTGGAGAAATAGAGGAACAAATCAGTGATGAACTCGACAAACTGCATCCTGAACAAATGTTTTGTTTCATTACAGAAGGTTCATTGGTGGAAATTGAAAATCCTAGTAGAATCGTAGACCCTATTCGACGCAACCCTTACATTGAAGTATTAGATATTTTGACCGTAGATTCTCAAGTCGATGATCTCAGAATTGAAGTAGTGGACAGTAAATTTTATCAACCAGACTTTGAGTTCCTATTGACTGAAAATGCTGGTAATCGTCAATATGCCATGGCAGCCTAAAACAGACCAATGGAAGAAGAAGCGAAATCTGAAATTCAACTTCACTCTATTTACTTGTCGAACTCGTCTTTCATAGAGGAGGGTATTTAGAGCATCCATCCATCAATAATCAAAAATTGAATATTGATATAAATACCTCTTCAAGAGAGCAGTTTTTGGATATCAAGCTAACTGTAAAGACTGGTGAGTCTGATGATATTGATGCTTTTCACGCGAAAATTATAGTGATAGCAATATTTGAAAGGAAAAAAGAAGCAACATTTTCTGACGAAGAATTTGGTAGAATTAATGCTGCTGCTATCATATATCCTTACATTCGTCAGCATATCAGAGGTTTATCCTTAGATGCCGGTTTAAATCCGATTATTCTTCCTCTAGTAAACTTCCAAAAGTTGTACGAGTATAATACAGCAAATTAGCATTGCTTCTCACTCCATGCCTTCCATCTTGTTAACAAGTGGAATAAATCCGCACAAATCGACGTTCTCTACATCGTAAATTCCAGTCCACGAAATTGAAGAAGCGATCTTGAGAGCATATATACGACTTGTCCTATTCATCGGTATATTGAGTATGAGCAGCAACATCCCACTAGCTGCCCAAGCCTGTGGTTGTGTCGGCTGTCCGGCGACCATTCCGATCACGAACAATTCTTTTACACTGGACTATGTCGTCCAAGGACTCACTAATGATGACCTTTCTGATCCAAGTCAATGCGTCGCTTCTGTCAACCTCAATTTTCTCCACAATCGTGTCCAAAATCTAGTCATCGAACTCATCTCACCCGATGGTCAGCGCATTCCGCTCGTAGGTCCATATCAGGCATTCAGTGGAAGTCTGGGTGGCACGATTGGGTCATCTTGGGACGTTGATTTTGTGCGCTGCTTTCCTGATGACGTAGCTGTACCACATCCCGGGACAATGGAGGTTTGGAACAATATTGATCCGGCTTGGAATGGATTTGGGACGGCTTTTACTGGAAGTTATTATCCATCCGAAAATAACTGTTTGAGTGCCTTCAATACGGGTAGTGCGAATGGAACTTGGCAGTTACATGTCGAAAACTTTGAGTTTCCTCCGCCTGCTGGAGATGGTTCGCTCGTAGATTTTAGTATCGAATTTTGTGATGAAACTGGTCGCAATTGTTGTGGGGCGGATGCTGGACTAGGCATAGGTGCACCTCCATTGGATGCTTGTTTGGAAGATAGAGGGTTTCTGTTTTTTGAAGATGTAGAAGTCAACTACGATGAAGGAACACCACCTGATACGACACAATATGGTTATCTATTTTTGGTTTTTCGGGATGGCTTGCTGATAGAAGTTTTTGAGGATGATATAGACTTGAGAGATTATCCTGCTGGGCAATATTTAATTTATGGCTTTTCTTACTTGTTAGCAGACCAAGCTGTTGTGGATGATTTGACTGAACTGGGGACAAGCTTTTCGGAGATACAGAGTGGCAGCAATACGATTTGTGCAGATTTGACAAATGATGACAATCGCTTCAATGTAACTATTTCTCCACCTTCTGAGGAACGCATCGAATTTACACCCATATGTCCCAATGACTCTGTTTTCGTCGCTGGCGAATGGCGGACGATAACAGATACCATCGTCGAATTTATACCTGCCAATGATCCTGCCGCAGATTGCGATATACAAGTCACACACATTCTAGAACTCCTCACCGCTCAAACCGATACTATACAATCTAATATCTGCGACGGCAGTACCTTCGATTTTGATGGTCAGTCACTGACTGCTGCTGGAACATACAATGCTACTTTTACAGATGAAAATGGTTGTGATAGCTTAGTCGTCCTGGAACTAACGATTGAAAATATCATCCGAGATACACTGAACCCGCAGACGATTTGTTTTGGGGAAACATTGGATTTTAATGGTCAGACACTTAGTGAATCAGGTATTTACCAAGCTGACTTACAAAGTGAAAGTGGTTGTGATAGCATCGTAGTTTTAGAACTGACAGTTGCCGATGATGTTCGTGATACTTTGACCGAGCAAATTTGTTTTGGTCAAACTTTTGAATTTGACGGACAGCAACTGACCGACGCAGGCACTTATCAAGCCGATCTGCAAAGTGAGAGCGGTTGCGATAGCATCGTTGTTTTAGAATTGACAGTCGCCGATGAACTCCGAGATACCTTAACTGAGCAAATCTGTTCGGGTCAAACTTTTGAATTTGACGGACAGCAACTCACAGACGCGGGCACTTATCAAGCCGATCTGCAAAGTGAAAGCGATTGCGATAGCATCGTCATTTTAGAATTGACAGTTGCCGATGAACTTCGTGATACCTTGATAGAGCAAATCTGTTTTGGTCAAACTTTTGAATTTGACGGACAGCAACTCACCGACGCAGGCACTTATCAAGCCGATCTGCAAACTTCGAGCGGTTGCGATAGCATCGTTGTTTTGGAATTGACAG
>JBCDHX010000124.1:0-18475 GCA_038749535.1 Bacteroidota bacterium | reverse complement strand
TTCCCTTTCTGACCGAGCAGGTTTTTCGTTCAGATGAGGCGAAAAATATAGACGATGCCTATCGGCGAGGCTTTTCAACGAAATATGAGCGGAAAAAATGCCGTCATGAAATCGGAAATTATATGCGCTCAACTACTTATATTTCGTTTGTGTTGCTCTTTTTGTTGTTTCAAATGGCTTGTGTAGATGAGATTGATCTGGAGGCTGGTGAAGGGCTAGGACGCAGCATTTTCATCGAAAGCAAATTAATTAAAGGCAATCCTTCTTTAGTTTATGCAGAAATCCGACGTGTATTCGACTTTACCGCAGAAGGTCGTGAAGTTTTGAATGTACGAACGGTGATTTTAGAAAATAAGAACGGTGACATATTGCGCCTGAATAATCGCTCACGATCGGGGCTGTATTTTACATTTATCGACGAAGTGGCGACTGGCTTTTCAGTAGAAGTCGGGCAAGCATATCGAATGCTCATCAGTACTTTTGATGAACAAATATTCGAATCGGACTGGGTGACATTATTGGAAGCTCCTCAATTACTAGGCGCAAGAGTAGCGACAACAACAAAGACAGCACTGACCAATCCACGTTTAGACGTTTACGAAAACCTACCTTATTTCGATATACTCGTCGATACAGAAGTTAAGAATTATTCTGGTGAAGAAAATGCTCGCTTCAAGTGGGAATTTATACAAACCATGCGGAGCTCTGCCGTACAGGGGGGCAATTATGTACTACGTGAAATTCAAGACCCGATCAATCTTTCTCGTTTTTCTGTCGGTGATGGGACTTTGTTTCCTAAAGGCGAACCCCTCTTGAATTTTCCGGTACACGATATACCCATGGACTCAAGATTTTCCGAAGGCTATAATCTCGAAATTCGCCAGCAAGCACTTAGCAAAACTGCTTATGAATTTTACGAACAAGCCAATGAAGTATTGGGATTTACGGGGTCGCTATTCGACAGTGCTCCAGGTCGCCTCACTACTAACTTTACCAATATCACTGAGCCTGAAGAAGCTACTTTTGGTATTTTCTATGCCACAACTCAAGATACGCTGGTGCTTTGTATCTCTCCGGCAGATGCCAATTTCCCACCTGTTATCGGGTCACAGGAAGCTATTATCGCTAAATATGAATGGCATTTAGATGGTTTTGTGTATCAAAATGCGCCGCCTTCTTGGGTGGAATGCGAGTGAAAGAGTATCTATTGATTTGTATACTCTTCCAAGGGTTTACGGCTTTAACTGCATCATTCAAGTAAAGCAGTGAGATTAGGATTTACCGAAAGCTACGGCTGAACTCAAGTTTAGCTACTGAACAGCTAACTGCTCAAAACCCGTTCCGAGCATCGGAAGCTAGAGGCTAACAACTTTTAATAACTCCCAAAATACCGACGCAAAAACCACTCCAAACTCAACAACACCAATAACACAAAAAACAACCATTTCAAATTGATGATCGGCTTGGTCTCTGCATTTTGATAAATGACAGGCTTGACGTTGCCTTTGGCTTCGATACGTGAAGCGAGTTCGCTCAATTGATCTGGATAAATGAGTTCGCCGCCATATTCTTCGCTGAGTAAACGTAGTAAATTATGGTCAGCAGTCGTAGCGTAAAGCTCTAACTGAATCGGTTGCACACTAAATCGACCTTCGTAGCTGAGTTGTTGTCCATTGGAAATAGTATTGGCGCGAAAGGTATAATTACCGACAGGGAGCACACCTGCATTCAAGCGATAAGCGCGATCAGTTTTGCTAAAGGTATAATTGTATTCTTGACCATCGGTATTGCTAATGCCAATAGTGACATCTGGATCATTGATAAGTTCGTAGCTTTGGTTGTATAGTTCTGCCCCAAAAACGATTGGCTCATTTTCGTCGAAGACATTTTGATCTAAATTGACACGAAAGCGGCGTTTATCTTCTTTGAGTGACAAATACTGCACACTTTTTCCAATCAATTCATCAAAATACTCATGATTGTTGTGCTGTAAATAGTCGTACAATCGCCATTTCCAAATCCCTTCGGCAGCTAGCATGCCTACTTTATTGCCGTTCTCTTCGCCGAGTAAAAATAGTGGTCGATTAGTTGCTACTCGTCCTATTTGTTGCTGCAACAGCGTATTAGCAATCGGCACAGCACTATATTCCCCAAAAGGAGCTTCCAATGGTGGAAACTGTCGCAAACTCGTCCGTAGCTCTTCTGGAAGGGTAAATAGATTAAAATCGTTCTGAACGATGGCTTGCACTTGATCGGTATTGCGCCCATCGCCACGAATGGTCAAGAGTGATTGAGCGCGGTTGAAAGCAGCTAAGTTACTTTGTGCACCCACGATAAATAGATGAGGAATTCGATTGTCAGTTAGTACTTTTAGTACATTTTCTGCGGTATTTGTTTTGCCAGGCAATTGATGCAAAACGACAAAATCAAACTCGCGTATATTTAGCTGCAAATCAGCGATATATGCCACTTCAACATCGTAATTTTCATTGTTGGTCAAAGTCTGCTTCAATGCCGTCAGGTCAGGATGTGGAGCTTGCGCAATGACCGCGATTTTCTGTCGAGCATCTAATACTTCGACGAAAAAGTCACGACTGTTGTTAATTGTTGAAGCTTCGCCACTTACCGTCGATAAACTTACGCGATAGCGTTGCACACCAGCGGCATTGGCATCTAAAATGATCTCGCGAGTCGTGAAAAAGTCAGTTTGATTAATCGGAATATTAATGGTCTGCAAGGTGCTAGAACTTCCATTTTCAATACGAGAAACCACCAAATTGCTCCTTTGTCCACTGCTGTTCTGTGCGGCGACATCTACTTGTATCGCAAAACGGTCACCTAGATAAGCAATCTTGTTGTACGCCACTCTCCTCAACACCAAATCACGCTTTGGCAACGTATCGCCCAATGCCACTGTATAGATTGGTGCATCAATCTGCGTACTTGTATATATCGGATTGCTACCTTGATTGTAAATTCCATCACTCGCTACAACCACTGCTCCCAAATTCTGATCGCTGTACGCATCTTGCACATACTGCAAAGCATCTGAAATATTGCTGTATTTATCTTGAAAAACAGTATCAATTCCTTCGCGCACATCTTCCCCAAATGATAGCTCTACCAACTCATAATTTTTGCCCAATTCTGCACTTAGCGCACTTAATTGATTGCGATATACGGCTTGCGCTTCTTCGCTCATTTCTGCCGCTACCGATTCGGAAACGTCTTGAGCAACCACGACGATTGGAGCTTGTGTCTCTGTCTTAATTGATCGCAACAAAGGAGCTAACAACAATGCCGAAATTCCCGTCACTGCCAAGGCGCGTAGAATGCCCATGCCCCAATGCAATGCATTTGATTGCTCTTGCCTGCGTTGATCTTTGTAGTAAAGCACTAGCGCGACGATGACGCCTAAAGCGATGCAAAGTAGGAAATACCATGTGGGATATTGAAAGGAAATGTTACTCATGTAGTCGATTACGATTGTCAAATGATGGGCGCATAATCATATAAAGCGTATGAATTAATTCATACGCTTTATATGGAATAACGTTATGCTATTTAAGACTCTCTACTAACGATATGTATTGTTCCATCGCTTCTTCTTTAGATGTCCCTTCTAACTTCGCCCAAGCATCATATTTTGCTCGTCCTTTCAAGTTAAAAGAACCTGGTCGCTTTCCGCTCACATCGCCACTAGTTCCTTGTTTATACAAGCCATACAATTTTAGCAAAGTATCGTTTGATTGACTAGGCAGGCTTTTTGAATTTTGAGAAGCTGCTTCGAATCGTTGTTTTAAGTCGCTCATTGTTTTGTTTTTTATAAAAATGAAAAACACATAGAAAAGTAGGTCTTTCTATGTGTTCTCTATGTCTATGTGTTAAAAACTACACCAGGACACCATCATAAATCTTCTCTCGCTGCGCTTTGAGTTCTTCATTTCTAATATAATCATCAAACTCCATCAAGCGATCCACTGTCCCGTTAGGTCCGATTTCGATGATGCGATTGGCAGCCGTTTGCATGATCTGGTGATCGTGAGTGGTGAAGATTAAGTTACCGTCAAAATCTTTCATGGCATTGTTCAAGGCTGTGATAGATTCTAGATCCAAGTGGTTCGTTGGTTCATCCATCAACACAAAATTGGGATGACTCAGCATGGCTCTAGAGAGCATACAACGTACTTTTTCACCTCCTGAAAGGACGCTTGAGTTCTTATGCACTTCATCGCCTGAAAAAAGCATTCGACCCAAAAAGCCGCGAATGAATTGCTCATCTTTTTCTTCTGAAAACTGACGCAACCAGTCGATCAATGGCAAATTTTGATCTTCGGTGAAAAACTCTTCGTTTTCGTTGGGCAAGTAAGCGTGAGTGATGGTTTGGCCATATTCTATTGTACCAGAATCTGGCTCTACTTTACCTGCCAAAACATCATAAAATGCTGAAATCGCAGTCGAATCACGGCTAATCAAACCAATCTTATCGCCTTTATTCATCGTGAAAGAGACATTCGCAAACAGAACTTCGCCGTCAGGCTTACTTTTGCTCAAATTCTCGACTTTCAGGATTTGATCGCCTACGCCACGCTCCGATTTGAAGTGAATAAATGGGTATTTTCGACTCGATGGGCGAATATCCTCCAAATTCAGTTTCTCCAACGCTTTCTTACGAGAGGTCGCCTGACGAGACTTAGAGGCATTCGCGCTAAATCGCTGGATAAACTCCATCATTTCCTTGCGCTTCTGCTCTACTTTTTTGTTTTTATTGGCGATCTGCTGCTTCATCAATTCGCTAGACTCGTACCAGAAGGTATAGTTTCCAGTGAAAATGCGAATTTTCTGAAAGTCAATATCGACGATATGCGTGCAGACCATATCCAAGAAGTAACGGTCGTGCGAAACGACGATCACCATATTTTTGTAGTCTGCCAAAAAGTCGGCTAACCAAGTCGCGGTCTCTGCATCCAAGTCGTTGGTCGGCTCATCGAGTACCAAGATATCAGGATTGCCAAATAACGCCTGCGCCAATAGCACTTTTACGCGCTCTGCACCTGTCAAGTCTTTCATCAACTTATAGTGCAAATCTTCCGACACACCCAGCAAACTCAGCAATTCGGCTGCATCACTTTCGGCTTCCCAGCCGCCCATTTCCCCAAATTTATTCTCCAAATCTGCCGCACGCATCCCTTCTTCTTCGGTCGCATCAGGATTCATGTAGATGGCGTTTTTCTCCGCCATGATGTCGTACATCTCCTTATGTCCCATGATGACGGTATTCAGCACCTCCTCTTCTTCAAATTCAAAGTGGTTCTGCTTCAAGACTGCCATTCGATTGCCCGGCTCGATGGTCACGCTGCCTCGCGTCGGGTCGATTTCGCCAGAAATCATCTTCAAAAAGGTCGATTTACCAGCTCCATTTGCCCCAATCACGCCATAGCAATTGCCATCTGTAAATTTGAGGTTCACTTCGTCGAATAAGACTCTTTTTCCGTATTGTAATCCTAAGTTGTTTACTGTTATCATTGAATTTAGCTATGAGCCTTTAGCTATGAGCTGTTAGCCTGTTCAGCGGTAGGCTTGATTGCAGCGATAGCTCTTGGCTTTCTATTTTATTGCTTAATTGAAATGTTGATCTATTTTATTAACTGTTAAAGGTTCTTGAGGTTGACTGAGCGTTGTGATATTTAGTCTTCGAGCCTAAAGAGCTGAAATCCAGCTATGGAATGCGGATAGCTAACGGCTAAAAGCTAATAGCTCAAAGCTTTTTTACTCTCCCTCCTCCATCTTCCGCTCCTCCATCTCCATTAACCGATCCAAAACATCCCCCAACTGTGTCGCATCAATACGTTTAGAAACGATCTTCTTGTCTTGATCCAAAACAAATACCTGAGGCGTCGATTGAATATAATACTTTGATTTGTAGCGTGAACGATGAAACGGATCGACTACATTGATCCAAGTACCGATTTCGTTATCGTCGATGTACTCCCAACATTTTTTGACTTCCTCCAAAGAGACATTGCCATCGTCATCGCGCTCCCAACTTTTGTTACAAACCGCGAAGACTTCCACGCCTTTGTCTTTATATGCCGCATAAAAATCTTTTAAAGCTGGCATTGACTTTTTGCAATGTCCGCACTCAGGATCCCAAACCAAGAGAACGGTAAACGGTGACTCGACGCTGTATAAATTGAATTTCGTACCGTCACGCTTTTCCATCTCGATGTCTGGAGCGGTCTCTCCAATCAAAATCGGTTTCAACTTAGCCGCATTGTCAATGATTTTGGCGAGATGCTCTTCTTCTGTCCACGGTGCGAGTCCTCTAGAGTAATAGTTTTCGACGATATGAACATAGACAGCATCCATTCCGACAATTTTAGAACCTGCGTATTTATTCAAGAAATGAATCAAATAGTATTTGAAATTCTCTTCGGACGGCTGCATCAAGGTCAGCACTCGATCAATCGCCTGCGCGATGGTATCTGGATGCTGAATGACCATTTTGTCCGTATAGTCGTTGACTTTATTGAACAAGAAAGGCGAACGCATCAAGCGAGAATCACCTAGGTCTAAGTTGTCAAAATAATGCTCAATATTCCATCGCCAACGCGCCATTTGCTTGTCTTCTTCCGTTTCGCCTTCATACTCAGGTTCTTGCAATGGCATATTGGCGCGAACGATGGCTGCAGTCATACTTTTTGGATGCTTAGCGATAAGGTTTTGCTGATAAGCGAGTACTTCGTCGTTTAGCTTTTTCATTTCGGTTTTGATACGCTCAGTTTCCGCTTCGTTGCCTTGTGCGCCTTGTAGTTCTTGTCCCAATTTTTCAGATGCTGGACGTTTTGCACTCAAAAAAGCTAAATAATCATAGAGCAACTGATTGTCAGGTGCATTAGTTAGCTTTAAATTGCCCGCCATATCTGGCATCGCCGTTTCTACTTTGAACTGCTGCTCGTTTTCGTCGATGATGATCTGGAAAAATTTATTGTCGGGCGGCATGACGACCAAATAGACTCCGCCGTCTAGCTTTTCGTCGCCTTGAAAGCGAAAATAGCCATCTTCACCTCGCGCGGTCGTATCTTTCAAATATTGCTTATCGGCATAGAAATAGCCCAAATAAACGGTGTCAGGCTCGTAGCCATCTACTTTGATTTGGATGTCGTAGCCTTGCGCAAACGAAACAACGATTGTAATTACAACTAAGATGATGCTTAATAATAATCGATTCATGGTATGTAAGAGTTTCGAGAGTTGGGAGAGCTTAGAGAGAATAGAGAGTCAATAAAACTTGTACCATTCTTTTCGTCTCCGCTGAACTCTACCTATTACTTGTTATCTAAAAATATCATTCAAAGATTGAAAAATCATAGTTCTAAAAGTCCTTCGGGCAATTCCATTTTCAATCGTTTCCCTTCTTCATCCACTTCCAAAATTAACTCCTCATTCATCGGAATTAACTGCTCTTTTTCTTTGTAGATCACGACTGCCATTTCCTGCTGCGGCAATTCCAAAATCTCTTCAATCGCTCCAATTTCTCCCAACGCCTCATCTACGATCAAAAAGCCTTCAAAAGCCGCATATTTTGGCAGCACACTTTCGAGGTCTGCCAACTGAATTTCTTCGGCTCTTATCAAAACAGGACTGTTGCGTAAAGCTTGCGCCTGCTCCTTGCTACTCACTTCTTCCAACGCGACAATCGGCGTCATCGCCATGCGAATCTGTTTGACAAAATAGGGCAATTGCTGCCCACTCCGCTCCACAAACAGCACTTTCGCATTCGCAAAATCATCTAAATAGACCGCTTCGATCTCGCATTTGACTTCACCTTTAAGTCCGTGGGGTTTGCCGATGCGTCCTATTTCTTGTAAATCTTGCATATTTTATAATTCAGCACACTTCTATGAGTATGTTGACGAATTGATTAATTGAAGAATCGATAATCCATCTTGCTCAGACGACTTATCAATTTTTCGGTTCAGCAGTTCATCAGTTAAAGTCTACGACTTTTTGCGTCATCAAAAACCCTTCCTCCGCCTTATCCGCCCATACAACGTCATCCGCCGCCAAGGTATTTTGAGTGTCTAATATATATAGTTCTCGATAGACCAAGCCAATATTTCTGGCGTAGTACTCAAAGCCAGTTCGTAGCTCAATGGCGTTCGTATCATTGGCTAACTCAATCTTGGTGACTGCTGTGAAATTAAAATCATCAATTTGCATCGGCTCACCAATCGTTCGTGTTACTGATCCCCAGTTTTTAAACATCTCAATCGGCTCATCAGCAATGAACACCTCCAAATTCGGATTGAAATTTAAGCCTTCCCAACGCTGTCCTTCTCGAAAGGGAAATTTCATCTTCGTAAAACTCAAATTTTCTTCCACCCGCACCGCTTCCAATTCGTCCGCATAAGTCGCATACACATCTGTCACGCGCCATTCGTCCGTATCTGCCTCATAAATCGCTCTTTCAATGCGAAACATCGCTTTTCCATCTTCCGCCGTCCAACTATCCACAACTGTTTCCCGAATCTGATTGGAACTCGAATCTCGCACCGTTCGACCATCCGTTGGGTCAAAAAGTACTGAATCTACCTGATAGGTGATGTATTTGCCCACTTCCAGCGGATAGTAATTTTGCCCTGTGACTAGCGGTTCGATACTAACGTTTTGCTGGCACGAAGTCAGTAGTAGGGTCAAGATTGATAAATAGAACAGGAGTTTCATTTTATTTTTAATGTTTGTTTTTTGAAGAATTGACTAATCGAAGAACTGATAACGAACGTGTACACGTCAGATGGTCAATTCGTCAATTCATCAATATTAAGCCGCTGAAAACCAGCTACCTCAAATCTCAAGCTAGTTGCTAGAAAGTACGCTACTATAAATAATTCCCCCTCCCACAACATCATCACCTTCATAGAACACTGCCGACTGCCCTGGCGCGACACCAGTTACATTGGACAAAAACTCGACTTCGACGCGCTCGTTGCCTATGTTTTTGACGAGACTCAGGCTGCCTTGGTCACGGTATCTGATCTTCGTTAACAATTCTTTGTTTTCGGGAATCTGCGCATATTTCTGCGGATTTACTTGATAGACGTTCATGCCATTGCGGATCAATTCTTGAACTGTCCCTAGCACGACCGTATTGCTTTCTGGACGGATTTCTGTGACATACATCGGCTCACCAAATGCCATGCCCAACCCACGTCGCTGCCCAATCGTATAAAACGGATAACCCTGATGCTGCCCCAATACTTGTCCTTTTGTATCAATGAAAGTTCCACCTGCGACTTCGGCTTCCAAAGTCGGAACGCGATGCTTCAAAAAGCTGCGATAGTCATTATCCGGTACAAAGCAGATTTCATAGCTTTCTGCCTTTTTGGACAAGTCTGTATAGCCCCAATCGGCTGCCATTTGGCGCACTTCAGGTTTGGTGTAAGGACCCAATGGGAAACGGCTACGTTGCATACATTCTTGGGACAAGCCCCAAAGCACGTAAGATTGATCTTTATTTAAATCGACGGCGCGAGAAATGTATTTGCGTCCGTTGAGTTCATTGATTTGGGCATAATGACCTGTGGCGATGAACTCACAGTCTAGCGCATCGGCACGCTTCAAAAGCGCGCTCCATTTGATATGTGTGTTGCAAAGGACACATGGATTTGGCGTGCGTCCTGCGATATATTCATCCACGAAATTGTCGATGACGTGGTCACCAAATTCATCTCGAATATCGACGATGAAGTGATGAAAACCCATATTGACCGCCACTTGACGTGCATCATTGATAGAATCTAAGCTACAGCAGCCAGTTTCTTTACCACCACCGCCAGAGTTGGCGTAGTCCCAAGTTTTCATTGTAATGCCCACTACTTCGTAGCCTTGCTCATGCAGCATCATCGCTGTCACTGTGCTATCTATGCCACCGCTCATCGCCACGAGTACTCTTCCGTGTTTGCTCATATTTCTCTAGATTTTGAGATCGCTTCGCTTTGAGATATGAGATTGTGAGACTGGATCGAAGCTGCCACCTAGTTTCAGCTATAGCATCTTTCATTTTTCTTTAGAAACTTGTTCAGGTTGAAGCTTCAGGAGGAACTAGTCTCACATCTCAAAGAGAGCCGTAGGCGAACGATCTTACAATCTCATATCTAAATCGCCTGCAAAGGTACAAAATACGGGTGGGAAAGGTTGTCGCGGAAGTGTTAGAAAGGGGTTAAGAGGATTCTGTGGTCATTTGCATCTATACCTATATTGCTAAGTTCTAAGTTTAACAAATATCCATGATATGAAAACTAAATATGTACCCCTAAAAAACTATTTGGATAGAAACAACAAATTTGTTCGGCTACCAGGTAAGCGGCAGAAGGATAAACAACATTTGATGCTAGTCTTTTTGGCTACCAAATTTGAAATGGGTAGAGACTATACGGAACAAGAAGTCAATCAGCTATTGAATCGCTATCATAGTTTCAATGATCCGGCTACATTACGCAGATTGATGTTTGGTAAGCAGTTGCTTGATCGAACTATAGACGGCAAACGCTATTGGCGAAAGGGATAGTTTTTGCCGTCGAATATCAGTTTTCACAACTTTTGTATCAAGTGATCTATACGCTGTTTCATTCCTTTCAATGACTGAAGTATACTGCTATATCTCGCTCCGCTCCCAATAGTTTTGATTTTCAGCATCTTCCAAAATAGTGAGGTAATTGTAGTAGCGCAAATCTGAAATTTCACCTTTTTCTACCGCTTCTTTGACAGCACATTTGGGTTCGTCGCGATGTAGACAATTACCGAATTTACAGTCTTCAGAATAGGCAAAGATTTCTCGGAAGTTATGCGCCACATCCATAGGCTCTAAGTTGTTGAACGACAGGGTTTTGATACCCGGCGTGTCGATGATAGAGCCACCAAAGTCGAGTTTGTGCATTTCGGCAAAGGTGGTCGTATGTTGTCCTTTACCGGAGTGATCAGAGATTTCACCTGTGCGTAGTTCTAGATGTGGCTGGATGGCATTGACCAACGAGGATTTGCCGACACCGGACTGACCGCTTATTAAGGTCTGCTTGTTTGCCAATAGCTCTTTGAACTCATGCAAGCCTTGCCCATCGACCACGGATGTGAGTAACACTTGATAACCAATCGACTCGTAGACGGCTTTAAGATATTCATACATCTCCTTGTCCTCTTCTTCGTAGACATCTGCTTTGTTGAAAACGATAGTAGTCGGGATGTTGTATGGCTCAGTCATGAGCAAGAAGCGATCAATGAAGCCTTGCTTGAGTTTGGGCTCTGCTATGGTGGTAATGAGGACGGCTTGATCGACATTGCTCGCCAAAAGGTGAACATAATGCTTCTTTCGGGGCGATTGTCGAGCTACATAGTTGCGTCGATCAAGTATTTTTTTGATCGTCCCGATGCCATCCGATTCTTCTATTTCCAACATGACTTCGTCGCCCACTGCTACCGGATTGGTAAGTTTTTTATTGTCCAGCCGAAATTTCCCAATAATCCGACTCTGCAACTGCTCGCCATTTTCCAGCAACACTTGATACCAATTGCCCGTCGATTTAATGACCTTTCCTTTATGCATTTGATTGATTACGAGTTAAAAAATTGCTCCTTTGTTATACCATACGCCACTATCGTATGATAAACTCCATATTTGTATTGATGTTCCAACAATTCGCCTTCGCGTTTCATACCCACTTTTTCCATTACTCTCCCTGAACCTACATTCTCTTTCACGTAATGGGCATGAATGCGATGTAAATTGAGTTCATTAAAACCATATTTCATCATCGTGTGTACCGCTTCTGTTACAAACCCTTTCCCCCAAAATGGCTCACCAATCCAATAGCCCAATTCGGCTCGATGATGTTGCGAATTGACGTGCAAACCCATGCCACCCATGAATGCGTCAGTTGCTTTATTGCGAATTGCTAAAATGACCTTGCTGCCATTTTGAATGCTTTGATGTGCCAAATTGATCCAAAAAACGGCATCTTTTTCAAAGTAGGGATTCGGTAGATTTTGAGTGTACTTGGCAATGTTGATATTATTAGCAAGCTGTATGATAGTCGGAATATCTGCGACTTTTAGTTTGCTCAGTCGCAACCGCTCTGTTTCTAGTGTCGGGAAATGCTCCATGTTTGTTGTTTGGTTAGTGTCAACCGGAAATGTCTGCCATCAGTTCCCATCATACAAATCTTGTACTAATAGACCGTTGAGCATACGCGGCTCAAACCAGGTCGATTTTGGTGGCAGCAATGCACCAGCATCCACGACTTGCAAGAAATCATCAATACGAATGGCAGGTACATAAAACCCAATGCGATCTTCATCTTTGTCTACAAAATCTTTGATACGGCGGACACTATCTTGCAAGCCACCGATATATTTGACTTTATCGCTATTGCGGATGTCTATGATTTGCATGACGGCTTTCAAAATGCGCTGATCGAGCAAATAAGGGTCGAGTTGCTCGATAGGATGAATACAAGTGGCGAGAATCTTGGGTTTCCAGATGAGGGCGTACCACTGTTTTCGGATATACATTTGTAGGCAGTGTTTGGGCGGATGTAAGAATGGCTTTTTGATGCGCCGAATGTCACACAGTTTTTTCATTTCTTTCATAAAGCCATCAAAACTTCGCTTGGCTACACCTTCCACGACTCTATTGAAAGGCAATATTTCGATTTGGTCGGAAGAAAAGAGGGTTGCATATAGGAAACTTTCTGTCTGTTGTTTGGCTGCCCATCTAGACATGACGGCTGTCCGGTGATGCCCATCTGCGATGTAGACCGTTGGTACATTTAGGTCGAATAACTGCTCAATGGCTGCGATAGCATCCGTCCCATCGACTCGCCAAATGCGGTGTGTCTGTGTCTTATACTCCAGCTCAAAAAATAGTTCGTGACTTTGCTGTATGGCGACAATCCATTGTTCTATGGCACTGACTTTGGGATAGGTCAGTAGTACAGGTTTGACTTGTGCCCGCCGCTCTTCCAATAGTTCCAATTGCTGCAACTCTTTGGCAGTCAAGGTCGCTTCATGCCCTTTTATATTGCCTGCCGTATATTCTCGCATGGAGACGGCAGTAGCTATGCCGTTGTATATTTTTCCTTTTGCAGTTTTGATTTGATAAACAAAAATGCTAAGACGACTGACCATTTCTAGCAAGTCTTCCTGTTTGAAACGCGAATACTGTTCTTTGACTTGACTGAAGTAGTGCTCCGGTGAAAGCGTTCGTTCTAGAATAGGGTAGTGGAGCTGGGCGGCTCGTATTTTCATGCGGTGTTTATTTTGTTAATAGGACTGAAATATATTGGAAAATTTAAGAGCTTGTTGGGACTTGTGATTTGAGCGAACGACACAAAATTTTATTTTGATCAAAGCCTGCTCCGTGAAGCGGAGGCATGAAGAGCGATTATAGCCTTTGCTAAATGAGCGATAAGCAACGCAGAGCAACGCTTGCTCCGAATTTCGGGGATAAAATTTTGCGAGTGTAGCCGAATTTTCAATTTCCCAACAAGCTCTAAAGCACAAGCAAAGATAATAGAGAAATGTTCTATGTGGATAGCACAAGAGTAGAGCTGATATTTATATTTGTGAAGAAGCGCTGGTAGCCAGATCAGTTTAAGTAATTTCTTGTTCTTAACTACATCAATATGACCACACTGTTATTCACATTGTTCCTTCATTTTTGCTCTATTAGCACATCAACGATTACTACTGATATTTGTATCTTGGGTGGTAGTGAAGCTGGGTTTACAGCCGCCATACAAGCCGCTCGTATGGGCAATCAAGTTGTACTGATAGAGCCGACTGGTCATCCGGGAGGTATGCTGGTAGAAGGGTTGGGCAAAGATATTCGATTCGGGAGCGGTCGAGTGATAAGTGGTATCGCCGCTGAGTTTTATGAAGCAGTAGAAGCAAAATACAAGCTATCGGCTGACTTCGATGATCCCAATTGGTATTCCAAATATGAGCCTCATGTAGCAGAAGAGACGATAGAAGAACTGTTAGCAAGTGAGCCGAACATTCGTATTGTTCGGAAAGCTAGAATTCGAGCGCAAAATGGTGTGGTGAAACGAAGGACTACGATCAAAAAGATTCGATTGGATAATGGAGCGTCCATCAGGGCAAGGGTCTACATTGATGCGTCTATCGAAGGGCATTTGATACATTTGGCAGGTATTACTACAGCAACCATTCGAGAAGGGAATGAGCTATATGGAGAAACCAAAAACGGTATCCAAATCAAGACAACACATCGACAATTTGAACTGGATATCGATCCCTATCAGATAGCAGGTGACAGTACTAGTGGACTGCTCTATACCATTCAGTTGGGCGAACTCGGCAAATACGGATCTCCCAGCAAATACATACAAGGCTTTTGTTTTAGAATGTGCCTCACTGATGACCCTGACAATCGCCTACCTATAGCCCAACCTGCTAATTACAATGCTACGCATTACGAAATTTATCGCCGTTACCTACAAGCCGGAGGTGAACTATTTCGACCTAGACCCAATCGGCACAATCGCAAAACAGACATTGGCAGTTGGCATGATCTCTCCGCCAATTTATACGGGCAAAATTGGAAATATCCGGCTGGCGACTACGCAATTCAGGATAGTCTGGTACAGTACCATCGGGATTTTACATTGGGGCTATTATGGTTTTTGCAGAATGACACGGCTGTAGATGCAGTCACTAGGAGTCATTGGGCGGATTGGGGACTGCCGAAAGATGAGTTTCAAGACAATGGTCATTGGCCTAGACGATTGTATATTCGGAGTGCGCGGCGACTGGTATCAGACTATATCATCACGGAGCATCATACCAAACGCACGAACACAACTCAAGTCGAAGACCCCATAGCGGTAGCCTGGTGGCCACCCGACACCCATCATGCTCGCCGAATCGTACGCGATGGTTATGCTTATAATGAAGGATTCGTATTTGATCGTTATGATTGGCGTCCGTTTGGCATCTCTTATCGTGCCTTAGTTCCTAAAAAAGAAGAATGCACGAATTTGATAACACCTACCTGTCTGTCCTCTAGCTATGTTGGATATGGTGCGATTCGGATTGTGCCCACTTTTATGATGCTAGGGCAAAGTGCAGGAACAGCCGCCGCTATGGCATTGAAAGAAAAAAAGGCAGTACAATATGTTGATTATCAGATACTAAGGAAGCAACTGCTTGAAGATCAATTAATATTGACGATACCTGACAATTGGTTGGAAGTGATTAAGAGTTACAATTAAGAGATATATGCTCTCTTTGGCTGTGCTCACAAATGCCCCAAATAATCCTGCAAAATCAACACTGCGCTCACTTTATCTACCAGACTCTTATCGCGTCGTTTCTTCTTTTTTGCACCGCTTTTCAAAATGACTGCTTTCGCTTCTACAGAAGTAAATCGTTCATCATGCAGGATGACAGGAATATCCGAAAATCGCTTCTCCAGTTCCGCCTTCAATTTCAAAATAGCGTCCACCAAAAAGGTCGGCGTACCATCAGCATGAGTTGGATATCCCAAGACAATTTCCTCTACATCTTCTGTCCGACAATAGTTGTCTAAGAAATCTAGTAATTCAGCCGTCGGCAGTGCTGCCAAACCATTTGCAGTGATCTGTAAAATATCCGTTACTGCTACGCCTGAGCGTTTAGTCCCATAGTCGACCGCCAAAATTCTTCCCATCGCGCAAAGATAGAAAAAAGCCAGTGCGCTACCCTCGTTTCCTGAGAGGGTGTCGCTTTTACGTGTCAACTATCAAAAACCTGACAAAATTACAGTTGGCACAAGACTTGCATCATACAGAAACCGAAAACTTAGAACCATAAAACGAAAAGGCAGTATGCATTAGAATGAGTTTAAAATCTACTGTCTAAAATCTTAATAAAATGCAAAAGGGAAACATATCAGTACAGGCGGAAAATATCTTTCCGATCATCAAGCAATTTTTATATTCTGACAGAGAAGTCTTTTTAAGAGAATTGGTCTCTAATGCCGTAGATGCTACTTCCAAGCTAAAAGTATTGGCTAGGAAAGGAGAAGCGATTGGCGAAATCGGTGATACGACCATCGAAGTCATCCTAGATCAAGAGGCGAAAACACTAACCATCCGTGATCGAGGCATCGGTATGACCGAAGAAGAAGTCAACAAATATTTGAATCAAGTTGCCTTCTCTTCTGCTCAAGAGTTTTTAGAAAAATACCAAGATGATAGCAGCATCATTGGTCACTTTGGATTAGGTTTCTATTCTGCCTTTATGGTAGCCAAAAAAGTAGACGTCCTGACAAAATCGTATAAAGAGGGCGCACAAGCTGTCAAATGGTCGTGCGAAGGCAATCCAGAGTATGTCATTGAGGAAATCGAAAAAGAAGAGCGCGGCACAGACGTCGTACTACACATTAATGATAGTGATGCTGAATTTCTAGAAAATAGCCGAATTAGCGAACTACTCAATAAATACTGTAAGTTTCTACCGATTCCAATTCAGTTTGGAATGACCACCGAAACCAGTTTCGAGGGAGAAGGGGATGGCCAAAAGGAAATCAAAACAGAAGTTCCAAACATCATCAATAACCCCGAACCGATTTGGAAAAAACAGCCATCGGTACTATCCGATGAAGACTATACGGCATTCTACAACGAATTGCATCCATTCAGCACGCCCCCATTATTTTGGATACACCTTAATATAGACTATCCATTCAACCTGACAGGTATTTTATACTTTCCGAAATTAGGCAATTCCATAGCCGAGCAACGCAACAAAATACAGTTGTACAGTAACCAAGTCTATGTGACGGATGACGTGAAAGAGATTGTGCCAGAGTTTTTGACCTTATTACATGGTGTCATTGATTCGCCGGACATTCCATTAAATGTATCACGTTCTTACTTACAAAGCGATAGCAATGTTCGTCAGATCACGGGGTACATCACTAAAAAGGTAGCCGACAAATTAAACGAGCTATTCAAAAAAGACCGAAAGGGTTTCGAAGAGAAGTGGAGCGATCTAGGTGTGTTTATTAAATATGGAATGATCTCCGAAGAGAAATTCTACGACAAAGCGGAAAAGTTTGTCTTAGTCAAAAATACAGAGGGCGAGTTTTTTACGCTAGAAGAGTACCGTACGAAAGTAGAAAGTGAGCAAACCGACAAAAATGATATAGTTGTCTTTTTGTATACCAATCAGCCTCAAGAACAGCACGCCTACATACAGTCAGCTCGCAATAGAGGATACGATGTCCTAGAATTTGATACCATAATAGATAATCACTTTATGCAACAGTTGGAGTCTAAAATGGATAAAGTCAGCTTCGTACGAGTAGATGCAGATACAGTAGATGCTTTGATCGAAAAAGAAGAGACAGTCGAGTCTGTACTGAATGAAGAAGAAGAAAAATCAGTGGCCACCGTTTTTGAAGGCGTGACAGAAGGTGTGACCGGTGCAAGCGTGAGTGTGAAAGCACTGTCGCCGGATGATGCGCCAGTCGTTATCACCAAAAACGAATTCATGCGCCGCTTCCAAGAAATGCAAGCACTACAAGGTAACAACGGTATGGCAGCATTTCCTGAGTCCTACAACTTAGTTGTCAACTCCAATCATTCATTGATCGCCAATAAGTTGCTAAAAGGTGATGAGGCTGAGCAAAAAGAACTAGCCAAGTATCTATACGATCTTGCATTGCTAAATCAAGGAATGCTAAAAGGTAAGGCACTAGCTGAATTTACACAGAAAGCATTGCAGTTTTTTGCGTAAATACTGCGCAGCAAAGAATAAGATTTGGAGGAAGAGTAAAAGTGCTTCTTCTCCTGAAAATAAGTGCAAAAAATTATTGATTGAGTTTGGTTTATAGTGGAAACCACCTTACCTTTGCGTTCCGCTTTTGGAAGAAAGGTGGCTCATTGAAAGTATGATATTCGATAGCTCTACAGTCCTTCAATGGATTTGAAGTGACGAATAAAAATCTTAAAATTTTTTGTTTTAAAATTTGCTAGATTACAAAATCAATTGTACTTTTGCATTCCTTTATGGAAAAGGTGATAATGATTGCCAAAACATAAGGAATATAACAACCAAGAAACGCAAGAAACAAGTTCATTGACACAGGGGATAGGTAAGAAAATTTAAAAGTGATTTGAATAGAGTTTTGTTTTAGAGTAATAGGGTAACTTTAGATAGTAACTATGATTATGACTGATTGACTTGTCAATTAGTTAAAGATATTACTAAGGAGAGTTTGATCCTGGCTCAGGATGAACGCTAGCGGGAGGCTTAATACATGCAAGTCGGACGGCAGCATGTCTCGATCTGATCGGGGCGATGGCGTGTTGCGCACGGGTGAGTAACGCGTCCGGATCTGCCTTATACTGGGGGACATACTATGGAAACTGAGTTAATACCCCATAGTTCCATGCTTAGGTATGGTTAAAGTTTC
>JBCDHX010000123.1:0-18649 GCA_038749535.1 Bacteroidota bacterium | reverse complement strand
TTTACTTTCCTGCTCATGTACGACAGCAAGCTTTTTCAACTACTCGCCACCCTCTCTTCCAAAGAAATGACTTGGCTGCATAAGTTTCTCAAATCGCCTTATTTCAATACGCATGAGCAATACACTCGACTATTTGAGTACATCAAAAAATATCATCCGAATCTGGCACATCGTAAGCTCAAAAAGGAAACTGTCTTTCAGCATCTATATCCGGATACTACTGCATTCCAGCCTCAGACGCTGCGAAAGCTAATGTATGAGTTGACCGCTTTGGTTGAGGAATTTTTGGTCATTCATACCCTAAAAAATGATACCGATCAGCAAGAAACGACACTGATCGCGGAGTTGGGCAGACGCAATTTATACAAAGTATTCAAAAAGCGAACAGAGAAGCAACTGGAAGTATTGGATCAAAAAGAGCAGAAAGAAGCACAGCATTTTTTAGATTGTTATCACCTCAAAAAACAACTGTTAGAACACGCGCTGACGACTCAGCAGCGAGCAACTGGCACACAGATTTTGCGTTTGTCCGCTGACTTGGACACTTTCTATTTTTGGCAGAAACTGAGATTGGCAGCTAACTTTGAGTCAGGTCGCAGGATTTATGCTGTCGATATGGAGCTGCCCTTTATACAGGAGATCATCCAAGTAGTGGAAGCACAACCCGACACACACATATTGGAAATCGAGTTATATTTACTGATCTATAAAATGCTGAAAAGTAGAGAAAATGATGCGCTATTTAAGCAAGCATATACTGCATTTCTGGCATCGGAAGTACATCTATCCAAGACCACCAAAAATGTGCTGCTCCAGTATTTAATCAACTACGCCACCTATCGACTCAACAAAGGTGAGCAAGCATATACTGCCAAAAATTTTGAGCTGTACAAAATTGGGTTGCAGTCTGATCTGTTTTTAAAAGATGGTCATCTCTCCAACAATGCTTTTAGCAATGTCGTTGGCAGTGGTGCTTTTTTGAAAGCATTTGAATGGGTTGAAAACTTCATGACAACTTATGCAGACTTTCTTCCGCAAGCTACTCGAACCCAAGTACTCAATATCAATCATGCAAATCTGGCTTTTCAAAAAGGCAATTTTGAACGAACGATCGACTTGCTCAGTACGACCCATTTTGAGGCCTTACTCTACGACCTACAGTCTCGTCTGTTGCGCATCAAAGCCCATGTCGAACTCTATGCTCAAGATGAAAGTCAGTACGATCTAGTCATCGCTCAATTGGAAGCTTTCCAAAAGTTTCTTTACAGAAACCAGCGTATTTCTGAGGCGACGAAACAAAGCCTCCACCACTTTATCAAGATGACCACCAAGCTGATGAGGTTCTATCAAAATCCAACAGATGCCCAAAAAATATATGAAGTCATCAATCAGGTCTATCCGTTAAGCAACAAACCTTGGCTACTGAGTAAAGTGGAGGAGATGAGATACTGAATCCTATTTAAATCATCACCAAATCTTCGATGACAACTGTTTTAATAGCTCCTGAGTTTTTAATGTTCGTGTTCATAATAGTGTGTGAAAGATCAAGCCTTGTTCGGGACAAGACGCTCGAAAAGTGGAATAAATAAGTGTGGAAAATCAGTCGAGAAATCGCTCAAAATGAAGCTTGACTGAGTTATTCCAACTGTCGAGTCAAAGATGTGGGAGAAAGGGTAGGGGAGAGGTGACTTTTGGGTGCAAATGTCTATTCATTGGTTGTGGTATCAGAAAAAATATTTCTCATTTGGTTGTATTTGTGAGGTCAACTAAAAATCTATTCGTCTGATTATCAGTATATTGTAGGTTGTATTTATTGATAGCTTACTGAAAATCAAGTAGACTACTTATCTTCCATCCAAAATCAAATTACTCGAATGAAAACGCTCTATTTTTTGTTCTTTAGTTGCTTTTATTGTTGTTGTGCTGCTCAGAGTTATTTCGACTATGCCCAAACTTTTGCTGACACCCTACTCCATCATGCTACAGACAAAGTCGGCGACCGAACAACAGCCATGTGGGGCGGCGTCATCAATGCAAAAACTGGTCAGTTGCCAACACCCGACATTCAAGTCGAGCCCACCGAAGGCACACGCCTCCATGACCGTGCTGTTTGGGGCAGCAATTACTACCACGATGTCCACACCATCAAATTGATGCAACTATTGACGGATATGACAGGCGACAATCAATATCAAAAAGCTGCCGAAGCCTACACCAAAGACTTTTTGATCTACACGCAACATCCAACGACAGGCTTGCTCGGCTGGGGCGAACACCTCTATTATCATTTCTATGAAGATACAGTCGGTGTAGCAGAAGGTGTGAAAAGTAAGCGCAATAGAGATCATGAGTTTCTAGCAGATACACCCAATTGGGAATTGCTTTGGCAAATGGATAGCACACGAACTCGACGGGCCATCGAAGGCTTGCAATATCACTTCCGAGGGGCAAGAACGCAGAGTTATCTCTTCAATAGACACGCTTTCTGGAATCTCCGAAAACCCGAAGCCGACGATTGGCGAAAGCATCAATATCAACGTGATGGACAGCCGTGGATCAAACATTCCAGCCTGAATGCTCAAGCTTTTCATTTTCTCTACACCAAAACTGGTGATAAAAAATGGAAAGAATGGTCAGAAGGCGTCGGGCAACTCTATTGGCGACATCGAAATCAAGAGACACAACTTGTGCCAGGTTGCATAGACGATCAAAGAGCCTTCGCTGCTCGCGCCAACTTAAATGAAATCTCACTTTTGGTCTATCGCTTACTCAAAATATATGAGCAAGACGCATCGGCAGTTTGGGCAAAAGAGCAAGCTATTACGCTATTCAAAGCAGCAGAAAAGTACTGTTGGGATGAAAAAGCCAAGCGATATTTGATTGCTGTAGAGACAGATGGCAGCCTCACAGAACAAGAATATTACGGCGTCTTTGGCACCGGCTACACACCGAATAGCATTTTGACTTTCGGAAGAGTTGCCGCTTATTTTGCGCATCATTTTCCTGAGGATAAACATTACAAAACAATGCTTAAACGTGCCTTAAATCAAGTCGATCAAGCTGAATTGCCGAAGCAATATGTCATCAATGGCCTAGCAGATGTGATTCATTTGTATTTGGACGGCTGCGCTCTTTTTGAATTGCCTGACTATCTGAAACAAGCCAAAAAGTATGCCAATATCGGTATCGAGCAACTCTACGTCAATGGCTTTTTCGTCCGCCAACCGAATGATGAATACTACGAAGCGAAGCTAAAGACAGGGAATTTTGTGCTAGGATTGTTGCGGTTGCATTTAGCAGAACACCCTGAAAAGGTAGTTGATCTGAAAGCAGACTGGAGCTTCTAATGTCACCTGTCACCCGTTGAGTGCCGAATCCCAATAAAAAGAGATAAACTCAGGCTACAGTAAAAGAATGACCAAAGTGAGGACTCAGCGGGTGACTTCAACTACAAAAGAAACGCTATGCGCCCTTTGCGACTTTGCGCGAAAAAACTTAATAGGTCTGCCCCAAAACAACTACTCGCCCATTGTTTTTAGCCACCAAAATCACTTCTTCGCCACTCGCCAAAGTCAGTGATTCCATCGCACGCACTGAGCCTTGAATATCCAAACCAGAAACCTTATTCGGCACAACAGTAAAATCACCTTTACCATCGCCCAAAAGCAGTGTTCCCTTCCCAGCATCAAAAGCTCCGAACTGAACGCGATTTTCATAGAAGTTACCAGCCAAAAGTGCATCCAAATGACCATCATCATTAAAGTCAGCTGTGAGGATAGCATGAACGGGAGCGATCTGACTCATCAGCGGAAGTGGGCGCGTTTCAAATTCAAAATTACCTTTATTTTCGAGATAGATATGCGACAACTGATTAACGGGCAGTTGTTGTGTACTACCTACTTTATCTTTGTTTAGTAAGTCTGCCAAACTAGCTTTAGCGTAATCTTCATACTTCAAGTAATCTTTTTTAATACTCGGTAATTGCTGCGCCAAATCATCTTTGTACAGCAACGGAAAAACTGCTCCATTTTTTTCATAGCCTAAAATCGGATCGAGTGTGCCATTTTTATCAAAATCGCTAGTATGAAAAATAAGTGTCTGATTATCAGTAACTTCAAAAAACGTGTTCTCTCCAATATTCCCTGCAACGATATCCAAATCACCATCGTTATCCAAGTCCGAAGTCAGCAAACTGCGCCAAAGTCCATTTGTATTTTCTATAGTTTGGACACTCCAATTTTGAGTTTCTACAATCGTAATCGGCATCCAATCACCTACTACAATCAACTCTACCTGAGCATCACCATTTAAATCTGCCCAAGCAGCATCTGTCACCATTCCGATTTGTTTTAAAGCATCAGGTGTGACTATTTTGAATTTGCCTTTTCCATCATTCTCCAAAAGATAACTTCTCGGCGTTTTCGGATACTTCCCAGGCACATTTCTTCCCCCGACAAACAAATCCAAATCCCCATCACGATCATAATCATTCGCCGCCACACTCGCCGTACTTGTCAACATTTCAGGTAGATTGGAAGTAGAACTGAAATTCCCTTTTCCATCATTCAAATAAATTCGGTCTTGAAGCGCGGCGTCCTCTTCCTCAAATTCACTACCGCCATAACAGACATAAACATCTAAATCACCATCGCTATCCGCATCAAAAAAGAGAGATTTAGTTGCCTCAGAAGTGACATCATCAAACAGCTGTCCTCGCCCAAACTGACTTTGCTGATTTTGCAGAAAAATCACACTTTGATCGCCTTTCGCACCACCAAAAAAGACATCTTCCAGACCATCTCCATTCACATCACCCACGCTCATCGCAGGACCTTGCGTACTGAGCATAAAAGGCAAAAGGGGCTGTTGATTGAAGTCATTGAAGTTATTTTCAATATGCTGATAATCAATGACTTGCGTTTTTACTTGAAAAGTAGGCGGAAGATAACTAGCGATCTGAATATTTGGCTGAGGAGAATATTCGATGGTCAATAATTGATCGGCAACGACGTTCTTGAGTTCTTGTAATTGTCCATTTGACCACTGCACGACGATTCGCTCTATTGCTGTTTGTTCTCCCAAACCAAAAGCCAAAATTGGTTCGACGGCAGACTGATATCCACGAGTCGGCATCAGGGTTTGATTAAGCTGTTGATCGCCATCGAATAACATTACTTTCGCGCCTATACCAAAGCGATTTTGACCTTCGCCTTTTAGCTTAATCTTGAGGTAATGCGCTTCGGTCATTTCTCGTGTTTGGTTGCGATAAATACTGGCTTCTTCATTCACATTATTGACCACTAAATCCAAGTCACCATCATTATCCAAGTCCGCATAAACCGCTCCATTCGACAATTTAGCTTCTCCCAATCCCCAATCTGTTGCTTGATTTTCAAACCTCAAATTACCTTGATTTTGAAACAAATAATTCGGCTCAATAATAGAAGGCATATTCGCAATCAAGTCCTGAATGATCTCTTCATCGCTCGTTTGAGCCGCTTGACTTTTGATCTGCAAATCGGCAGCATACGCCATGAAATCCATGTTGGTATAGTCGCGTTTGTAGCCATTGGTGACAAATAAATCTTGAAAACCATCCAAATCATAATCCCCAAACAGAGCCGCCCAGCTCCAGTCTGTCGCCTCCACGTTTGCTAGTTGCCCGATTTCGCTAAAGCTGCCATTGCCGTGATTGAGGTGGAGCATATTGCGCATCGTCTGGTCGTGAAAGCCTTGTTGGACGAGCGATTGCTTCTTATTAAAATTGTCCGCTCCGACGGTCGTTTTTTGTCGTTCCAAACTTTCGGGCAACATATCCAGCGTAAAAATTTCAGGAAAACCGTCGTTATTAATGTCCCCAATATCGCAGCCCATAGAAAACAAACTCGTATGGTCGATATGTGCTTTCAATGATTCTCTGAACGTCCCATTTTGCTGATTCAAGTATAGATAATCGTGTTCGTTATAATCATTGGTGACGTATACATCGAGCCAGCCGTCATCATTGACATCCGCCACAGCTATGCCCAAGCCAAAACCCAACACATTGCTCAAAATACCAGCTTCCTCCGATACATCCACAAATTTGCCGCCTTCATTTCGATACAAGCGATCACCATAAATCGGATTGTTTTTTTGTTTCAAACTCGCCAACTGCTTCCCAAAACCCGCATATTCCTGCACCGAATGATTCAAAATATACGCATCCAAATCTCCATCGCGGTCATAGTCGAAAAAGGCAGCTTGCGTGCTGTAACCAGGATCATCCAGACCATACTGAGTTGCACTTTCCGTGAAGGTATTGTCTTGATTGTTGATGAACAGTAAATTGCGCCGTGCATCTGTCGCCTTCGCTGCCGACCGACATACATAAATATCCAACCAACCGTCGACATTCACATCTGCCATGGTCACGCCAGTATTCCAAAGTCCTGCTGCTTCCACACCAGCTTCTTCCGCTATATTTTCAAACCTGAAATCGCCTTTGTTGAGGTACAAATGACTCGCTTTCATATTGCCTGTAAAGTACAAATCGGTCAGCCCATCATTATTAATATCACCGGCTGCTACACCACCACCATTGTAGAAATAACCATAGTTAAGCACATTAAATTCTGGTGTCTCGCGGACGGTATTTTTGAAGGTAATTTTCGTTTTGGAAGAAGAAAGTGACTGAAATCGAATATTGGTTGGTTTATCGCAAGAAAGGAGTAGCAAGAGAATAAATAGACAGCTAAAAAAGGACTTCATTCGGTAGTGTTTGGATGGACTTAAAGGTAAAGGATTTTGCTGGAATTGAATGCAAAGTGCTATATTGACTGCTAGCGCTTCTAAAATTATAGCTTATGAGTGACATGATGGCTGCTTTGTTTCAAGATTTAGCACAAATCATAGAAGAAGGCAAAAAACAAGTAACTATTCAAATCAATAGTACACTGACTTTGGTCTATTGGCAAGTTGGGCATCGCATCAATTCAGAGTTGTTGCGACAAGAGCGAGCAGCTTATGGAAAGGAAATTGTGAAGCAAGTTGCTACGCAATTGGCAGAAGCGTTCGGACGAAGTTTTGTGCTCAGGAATCTAAGAAGAATGACGCAGTTTACCACTGCTTTTCCTGATTTTCAAAAAGTGTCGACACAATTGAGCTGGAGCCACTTTGTAGAGTCGCTTCCACTAAAAAATGAAGCAGAACGAACCTATTACGCTCAAAAAGTAGGAAAAGAAATACGGAGTATCAGGGAACTTCGCCGCCAAATGGAACGCAAGAGACTATTGGAATGACACTTTGTGCTGAATAGAACACTACTAGACCACCATTTCAATGGCGTGACTATTTATAGTATTGCACAAAATCTTGCTTTATTTATTTTGTCAATCCCTCCAGCACACATCGGGTTCGTAGCACCAATTCCGCAGGCTTGAAAGGTTTGATGACAAAGTCTTTTGCCCCCAATTTCAATGCTTCCTTGATTTCGTCTTCGTAGCTCATGTCGGAAATGACAATGACCGGTGTTTTTAACTCGTCATCCTCATTCATTTTTTCAATCAACTCTATGGCTGTCAACTTCGGCGTTTCTATATCAGTAATAGTGAGTGCAATATCCTCTTGCTGAATAGCTTCCAATGCTGCTTGCCCATCTTTTGCCATCACCACTTCAAATCCGGCCTTTCGCATACGGAATTCGAGGGCGGTGAGTAGGATTTCTTCGTCTTCGCAGATGAGTATTTTCATAGTAGTTGTGGCTTTAAGTATTTGAGGGAGTTAAGGGAGTTTACAAAAAATAACTTACGCATCTTCCTATAAATTGGGGAATTTCTCCGCGTTGATTTTTCTAGAGTAGCTTGCTATTCGTCTAAAAAATCGCCTTAATAGAATCCAAATTTCTGGCGAAATCTTGCGTAGGTTATTAATTTCCTCATCCCTAAAATTAAAATTGTGAGTTGGCTAAAGTAAATCCTTTTTTTCTAAAATCGCAATCTAGTTCGTCTCCGCCTTCGGCAACCGAATCGTGAAGGTCGTCCCTTCGCCTTCTTTGGATTGCTTGACAAAAATTTTGCCATCGTGATATTCTTCGATGATGCGTTTGGCGAGCGATAGTCCTAGTCCCCAACCGCGTTTTTTAGTAGAAAAGCCGGGCTGGAAAACGGTTTTGTGTTTGGACGCCGGAATCCCTTTTCCTGTATCGCTGAGATCGAGGTTGATGTATCTGCCATCTTCATAAATTTTGGCACTAATCTCGCCTTTGCCGCCCATAGCATCTAGTGCATTGCGCATGAGATTTTCGATGACCCAAGCGAAAAGATGAGCATTGATATTGACCCATTTGGCAGGCGATGTGATCGGATTGGGGAAGTCGAACGTCACTTTTCGAGGCGCACGTCTTTGCATATAAGCTCGCATCTGTTCTAGCTCTGCGTAGATATTGAGCGATTTCAATTCTGGTGCGGATCCGATTTTGGAAAAGCGATCAGCGATCAATTCCAGCCGTGCTACATCTTTGCGCAATTCTTGCATGACTTCCATCAAATCTTCGTCTTCCTCATTCGTCATTTTGACATGATCGATCCACCCTAAAATGGCACTGATGGGTGTTCCCAATTGATGCGCCGTCTCCTTTGCCATCCCTGCCCAAACGCGATTTTGTTCGCCTCGTCTCGCCATGCTAAAAGTGAAGTAGCCGATAGCAATGAATAGCGCAATCAGTAGTAACTGAACGACCGGAAAATACTGGAGCAGGGTGAGGATCTTGGACTTCTTAATGTATAGACGTTGTGGGTATCCCGTTATCTCAAGATAGGATGCTCCTGAATTTTGAAGCTTGGTCAGTTCTTTTCTCAAAAACGCTGGATCATTATCTTTTTCCGGTCCAAAATTGGCAGCAGAATTAATAGAATCGCTTTCATAATCATAAAGCAAAACCGGAACAGACTGCGCTGCTTTCAAAACAGCTAAGTTAAGTGTGATATCTTCACCGCCATACAAACGATCTGATAAGAAACCGATGATATTTTCTCTAGGTAAATAGTCGTCTTCCGTCAGTCGCTCATCTAGCGCAAACATGATTTCATCCAGCTCGGGATCGTTTGGTGATGATTGTAGTTCCTCCTGTGCAATCTGATACAACTCGGCGATGCGCCGTTCGTTTTCGGCTAATTTATTGGTCAAATAAATCGTAAACAATGCAGACAAAGAGATGATGACGATACCGGCAATCGCTAGCCACCATTTCCATCTTGTTTTTTGTGCGTAGAAATCCATTCAGTGTTGATGTAGAATAATGTAGCGAATAGGTTACTTTTGAGGGGTAAAGTTACCTTTTCTCTAATTCGTCTTATAACGTGCTTTTCATCGGATTCATTATTTTCTCTTTGTTGTTGTTGATTGCCTACCTAGCTTTAATGTTACATTATCGGTACGCTTGGCGAAAACTACCAACTTGGCACTTGCCCAACGACTTTTCTCCAACAACTTTTGTCAGCATCATTATTCCAGCGCGAGACGAAGCTGAAAACATCGAAGCTTGCTTGCAATCCATTTTAGCACAAAACTAT
Organism: Bacteroidota bacterium; assembly: GCA_038749535.1. Taxonomy (GTDB): domain Bacteria; phylum Bacteroidota; class Bacteroidia; order Chitinophagales; family Saprospiraceae; genus JAAUTG01. The sequence continues at coordinate 9,098 of JBCDHX010000123.1, read as the reverse complement.
CCAACATCACTTTTTGAAGCTATTGTATTAGACGATCACTCGACGGATGCGACGCCCGATTTGGTTAGAAATATAGGCGATGAGCGCGTTCGTTTGATACCATTGGCTGACTTTATCAAAGCAGACGAAACCCAATCTTTCAAGAAAAAAGCACTGGAAGTCGGCATCCATGCTGCACAAGGTAGCTTGATCGTCACGACGGATGCAGATTGTATGGCACAACCAAATTGGCTAGCACTACTGGTCTCTTTTTATGAGGAAAACGGCCTTCAATTTATCGCCGCTCCCGTCAATTTTTATCAAGAACAAAGCACTTTCGAGCGATTTCAATCATTGGACTTCATGGGGATGATGGGCATAGCCGGAGCGGGTGTGCAGAGCAACTGGATGCGGATGTGCAATGGTGCGAACCTGGCGTATGAGAAGTCATTGTTTGAGTCAGTCGGTGGCTTTGATGGAATTGCAGAATTGGCATCTGGCGATGATATGCTATTGATGCAAAAAATAGCGCAACGTTCGCCGGAAAAGATTGGGTACCTCAAAAACCCAAACGTCACCACCTTCACACCTGCCAAACCAACGCTTTCTTCCTTTATCCAACAACGCCTACGCTGGGCGACCAAATCCAGTAGCTATCCAGAGACTTGGATGACCATCGCACTAGCTACTGTCTTTCTGTTTTGCTGCCAAATTCCATTGAGCTTCCTACTCGGTGTTTTCTGGCGGACAGAATTATTCATCGTCGCCATTATTTTATTGATTGGAAAAGCCATAGCTGACTACCTACTGCTCAGTGAAATGGCAACTTTCTTTCAGCGACGCGATCTATTGCGCTCCTTTTTTCCGGCATTTTGGATGCATTTGATCTATATCATCGGTATTGGTATTGCCGCGAATCTGAAAAAGGAGTATGTATGGAAAGGGCGCAAGGTGCAATGAGTATTTTTTAGTGAAATCGTACGAGACGATGTGATGAACTAACAACTACTTTACACCCATTCTGTCTAGCAAAGGCGTTTATAGTGCTCAACAAAAACAATACCATGCGATTCCTGCCGATCTTTTTATTTGTTCTTCTGCCAATTTTCCTCTTCGCCCAACAACCTATCGAGCTCGGTCAAGTCACTTGGCTGCGCGACATCGACGAAGCACAACAACTCTCCGAAAAAGAAGACAAACCCATATTTCTCCTCTTTCAAGAAGTGCCCGGTTGTAGTACTTGTCAGCGATATGGTGAAAAAGTGTTGAGTCATCCGCTCATCGTGGAAGCCATCGAGACTTGCTTTATATCGCTCGCTATTCACAACAACAAGAGAGGGAAAGACCGCGAAGTGTTGGACTATTTTGGAGAGCCGAGCTGGAACAATCCGGTGGTGCGCATCATAGATGCAGAACGCCAAGATTTGATGCCGCGTCTCAGTAGCAATTATACGCCTTTGGCAGTTGTGCAAAGTATGATACATATACTCAAAAATCCACCTAGCTATCTCAGAATCTTGCAAGAAGAGCTATTGGCAGTAGCAGGTGGCACGAAGACAACCACCCTTTCGATGTACTGTTTTTGGAGTGGCGAATTGAATATAGGCGCGATAGAAGGCGTCGTCGCGACAGAGCTAGGTTTCATGCACGGCCGAGAAGTCGTTCAAGTCGAATACAGTCCTATCATCACTGACTATGCGACCATCATCAAGACCGCCAATGCTGCCAAATGCGCTGATCGAGCTTTTGTGCATGACGAAGAAGAAGCAAAGACAGCGACTCAGTTTTTGGGCAAACAACAAGTGCGTCAAAAAGGTAATTTTCGGTTCGATAAAGGCCGTAAATATTACCTTTCCAAAACCCATTATCGCTTTGTCCCAATGACACCGCTACAAGCGATCCGCGCCAATCATCGAATTGCCAACCGCCAATCTTTAGGAGATGTATTGTCCCCACGCCAACTCGCTTTGGCAGCAAAAATCAAACAACAATCTGATAAGCAATGGAAAAATCAGATCGGTGAGCCGATAGAGGCAGGGATGAGCTTGTTATTGCCATAATTGCTTACTTTGCAAGCAAACTATATGACATGAGAACACGCCTTTCTATTATCGCTGGAATCCTACTGACATTACTCGTTTTAGCTTATATTTTTCTATTGCCTCAGCTTCGCGTCCTCACGGGCTATGTCGCCAAAAATGTTTGTTCTTGCACATTTGTGGCGGAGCGTGGTAGAGAGCAGATTAGAGCACAGGATGTCGGTTATGGCTTACTGAAATATGCCAATTTTGAGATTGATGAAGCGAATAAGGTGGTGACAAGTTCGGTATTGGGGATTGTGAAAAGGAAAGCAGTATACAGAGGCGGTATAGGTTGTGTATTATTGCCCAAAGAGGCAGCAGATCAGTTGAGGACTGTTGATTTAGACATTCCAAAACAGCAACTAGATGATGACTTTCCAAAAGACATGATTGCCGACTCCGCCAATTTTGAAGTCGATCAAGCACTCCTCAATGAAGCCTTGGACGAAGCATTTGAAGCGAAAGGTACACGTTCCATCGTGGTGCTAGCGGATGATTATTTAGTGACAGAACGCTATGCAGAAGGCTTCGATAAAGATGATAAGCACCTCGGATGGTCGATGACCAAAAGTTTGACCAATGCGATGATTGGTATTTTGGTGAAAGAAGGAAAATTGAGTTTGGATGATGCGATTGCGTTGGATGATTGGCAGACCGACGAGCGAAAGAACATCACGCTCAATCATTTGCTGCAAATGAATAGCGGACTAGACTGGGAAGAAGTCTATGACAAAGCCTCTTCTGCGACTTTGATGCTTTTTGAAGCAGAAGCGATGGGGCAGAGTGCTGCCGAAGTACCTCAAGCGACGCTCCCAAATCGGATGTGGTACTATTCTTCTGGTACTTCCAATATTTTGTCCGAAGTCATCCGACAGCAATTTGAAGATAACCAAAGCTATTGGAACTTCCCTTATCAAGCTCTTTTTAGCAAAATCAATGCACCTAGCTTTCGCATAGAAGCAGATTACAGTGGCACGTTTGTAGGTTCGTCTTATAGTTTTGCGACGGCTCGTGATTGGGCGAGATTCGGTAGTTTGTATTTGAATGATGGCTACTGGAACGGCGAGCAACTGTTCCCAGACTTTTGGATCAAATATACGACTACAGAAGCCCCAAATTCTGATGGCAACTATGGCGCACACTTTTGGCTCAATCGAGGCGGTGCATATCCTTCTGTGCCTGCCGATATGTACTATTGCTCTGGTTTTGATGGGCAATCTGTCTTTATCATTCCTTCTAGAAGAATGGTTGTTGTTCGTTTGGGCGTCGATGGCATAGGTGATATGGATGAAAATGCGTTTTTGGAAAAAGTATTGGCGGCGGTGGGGATGCGGACTTTAGTGCCGAATTAGGATGATTTGCGAGGTCTGCGAGAAGCAATATGCGCTAGTAAGACCTGGTAAATCTAAACGCATGAATGAAACGAACAAAAGATGAGCGTTTAGCAAGTCTATTTCCACTTCCACAACATCTCAACTTCGACCACAACCTAACCCAAACCAATAAAGTGTTAATTTTTTTATGGAAAAGCATTACTTTTAGCCATTTGTAGCGTTAGCAGAAAAACGCATTTCTACTAATCCATCCACTTAGACAGAAAATTAGAGAACAATCAATATGAATTTGAACCTATTATTCCTATTCCAAACTGCTGCTCTTGATGCTGTACCTGAAGAAGAAGTCAGCGTAGAATCGCAGAACTTTTTCGACATCATCCTGCAATCTGGTCCTTTGGGAATCATTATTGTCGCCGTTTTGATCGTCTTGCTCATTATCGCTTGCTACATCTTCGTAGAACGATATTTAACCATCAAACAAGCCGGACGTATCGATCAGGGTTTTATGAATAACATTCGTGCCAATGTACAATCCGGCAATATTCCAGCCGCCAAAGCACTTTGTCAGACAACTGATTCTCCCATCGCACGCATGGTCGAAAAAGGAATTATGCGCATTGGGAAACCACTCAAAGACATCGACGCAGCCATCGAAAACGTCGGTAACTTAGAGATTTTCAAATTGGAGAAAAGCCTATCGACTTTAGCGAGTATCGCAGGTGCTGCACCTATGATCGGGTTCTTCGGTACAGTGACAGGTATGATCGCCGCTTTCTACGAAATGGCAACTCAAGAAAACGTCACACCTAGCCTTTTGGCAGGCGGTATCTATCAAGCACTTTTGACCACCGCTTTTGGACTTTTCATCGGTATCATCGCTTTTGTCGGCTACAACATCTTAGTCGCCAATGTCCAAAAAGTAGTCTACCAAATGGAACGCAGTACCGTCGAGTTTATGGACTTGCTGCAAGAACCAAGCGTTTAAAAATTCATGGATTATGGTTCATGGGTCATGAATCATAAGTGATATTTTATGACCCATAACTCATAAACTATAACTCATCAACGTGAAATGAACAAATTTATCTGTTCCCATTTAGTGGATAAATAATTGTGTCTGCTAAGAGTAATTATTCGCTAAATGGGAACACTAAAGAGATAAATTTTTTATTGAACTCATACAATCATGGGCTTAAAAAAAAGATCAGAAGTCAGCGCAGAATTTAGTATGTCGTCTTTGACAGACATCATTTTTCTATTGCTGATTTTCTTCATGCTGACTTCCACTTTGGTGCAAATTCATCCATTTGAATTGCCAGAATCCGATTCCAAAACGGTGGCATCGACAGATATTGTAGTCGGCATCGACAGCGAAGGACAGTTTACCTTGAACAATCAAGAAATTGCAAAATCAGGCTTGAAACAAGCACTACAACTGAAATTACAAGAAGTAGAGAACCAGCAAAATCCTTTCGTGACCATTGTTTCAGAAGTGAATAACGAGTTTAATGAAACGCTCTACGTCATGAAGATAGCGAATGAACTAAGGGCCAAAGCGATTATAGCGACGCAACCTAAGAACTAGATGTGAGATCGATTCGCTCAGAGATGTGAGATATGAGATTGCTCACGTCTTGTCTCAAAGCGGAGCGATCTCATATCTCAAAATCTCATATCTAGAAATGGGTTTAAAGAAAAAAAGTAAAGTCAACGCTCAATTCAATACGTCTGCTCTGACAGATATTATCTTTCTATTATTGATTTTCTTCATGTTGACCTCCTCCTTGGTCGCGCCCAATTCATTGAACATGAAACTGCCGGGTAGCTCACGAGCGTCTGCGCCTAGTGAGTCTAAAATGGACGAAATCATGATTCGGAGTGGTGGGTGGTATTCTTTGAATGGCAGAAGTATTACTTTAGAAAATATGGAAGCTTACTTTGCGGATAAAGGTGCAGGAGCGACGGCAGCGATCTCGAATAGTGCTGATGCAACTAATGGAGATGTTGTAGCGATCATGGATATGGCGTTGCGACTGAACATTAATACCATATTAACGACCGATTTGTAGCAACGATGTGTTTTTTGTTAAGGGATAAAGAAAAAATAAAGTTTCGATAAGGAACGAAGTTAGTTTGTCGTCAGGCAAGGCGAAAAACGGAGTCCTAGCAGGGCTAAGGCGAGTATTTTCAACGCAGCATGACGGCGGAATAGCGAGTTCAAATCGAAAGGTTATTATTTTTTGGTTTCTAAGTATCATTTCAAACCCAAATTACATTAACGTGAAATAACTAAATTTATCTGTCTTGACTTTTAGAGTATGTCTAAATTTTTATCGTTCTGATAACCAATATCTTACGAACCTAGCTTTGAAAAAATGAGTTCATTTAGCTCGCTAAGCTCGCTAAGCTCGCTAATTTTTTCTTCCCTAGAACCGCAAACTATTGATAATCAGTTAAATCTAATTTTAGACATACTATTACAGTAATTCCACGTGCTTGCAAAGGAGAATTACTATAAAAATTAAGACATTTAGAAGATGAATTTATTATTGAACTCAGATCAGTATTATGAGTCAAGTAGCAAATTTTATCAAGCGACTAGAAGAAAATCGAAAGAAAGCGCGAATGGCAGCCGGAGCAATGATGTTCTTGCTGATTGCTATTTTTCTATTTCCATTTTTTACCTATCCTGATCCGAAACCGGAGCAAGAAGGAATTTTGGTCAATCTGGGTATGCCAGATGTAGGACAAGGGGAAGAAAACGCCCAAGCATCACGAGCAGAACCAGCTCCTCCCCAGCCCGAACCTGAACCGACACCTCCAGAACCGACTCCCGAGCCACCACGCGAAACGCGACCCGAGCCTGAGCCAGTGAAAGAAGTGGTGACCACAGAAGATCCTGACGCGATTCGGATCAAACAGCAGAAGGAAAAAGAAAGAAAGGAGCGCGAGCGTGAAAGAGAACGCGAACGAGAAAAACAGCGCCAAGAAGAAGCCAAGCGAAAAGCCGCTGCCGAAGCGGAAGCCAAACGCAAAGCTGCCGCAGAAGCAGAAGCCAGAAGACAAGCTGCTGAAAAACAAGCAACCAAAGACCGTATCGGTGGATTGTTCGGAGGCGGTGATGGCAAAGGAAAAACAGGGAAGCAAGGCAATCAAGGTGACCCCAATGGCGATCCCAATGCGTCTCGACTAGAGGGCATCAGCACAGGAACAGGAAGCGTAGGTGGTGGACTCGCCGGACGTGGCGGAAGTGGACCAAAACTGACAGATTCTTCTCAGAAAGCAGGTCAAGTAGTCATTAGTGTATGCGTGGATTCAAATGGGCGCATTACTTCTGCTAATTTCACGCAAAAAGGGTCGTATGGTTCTGCCGCGAGTGACGCGGCAATGATTCGCAAAGCCATTGACAATGCTAAGAAGTGGAAATTTCGCTCCGGCGATGTCGATAAGCAGTGCGGGACGATCAGCTATCGCTTTAAGTTTAATTAAAGGAGCTAACTGTCTAATGTCTATCGTCTAACATCTAACATCTCGACTTTGACACTCAAAGAAGCACAAGCCTGCGTCGATGAATGGATTACTACCATCGGTGTGCGCTATTTTAGTGAACTCACCAATACGGCTATCCTCACCGAAGAAGTAGGCGAAGTTGCTCGACTTATGGCACGACTCTACGGCGATCAATCTTTCAAACGACAGGAAGACGAAGCGAATGCACAAGAAGCATTGGCAGATGAAATGGCAGATGTGCTGTTTGTATTGATCTGTCTCGCCAATCAAACTGGCATTGATCTCAATGAGGCATTGCTCAAAAATTTGGATAAAAAGACTATTCGAGATCGAGATCGACATCAGAATAATGAGAAGCTGAAATGAAAATTCACTTTTCTTCTACTGCCTGAAATTTGCTTCTCGACAAATAAATATATAAATTTGTATCAACCGTTCTGCACAAAATGGGCGATTCGTTGTTCATTCAAGTAGCAACAAGAACCATTCACTCTCCAACGCATCCTAATTTTTGGGATTCACAATGCCATAGTCGTTTTCATACAAGCCATATTCTTAGATTGTCAACTATTATGATGATTAACTATTATACGGTGTAATTTGCTGAGGGACTCGGAAATAAATAAAGTACGTAAAATGGCGAAGTTATTTTTTCTTTATCAAGGTGAAAAAACCGTGCACAGCCTCGCTACGTAAGGATTTTTACAACGCAGAGAAAGAAGAAAAGAACGAGTCAGATGCGTAGGTTATATCTTTTCAAATCCCGATAATTCTTTTTTCAATCAACCGAAATTTACTACCAACATTATGAAAAAACTATCCTATCTATTCATTGGCTTGTTTGCGCTCTTTACTGTAGCCTGCGAGCAAGACAATACCGATTTAAAAGAAACAGAACTACAAGCTCAGATTCAGTTGCCAAAAGATGCACCTGCTTTTGTTGTAGAATTGTATGATTATTTGCTAGAGCAAGGGGCAGATCAAGCTGTCGAAGTGCGCAACGAAAATCAGAGCGTCTATGAATACTTGACCTTCAAGCCGGAGTTGAGTTCATTCAAAGCGGCAGTTGATCGTATACCGGGCTTACGCTTGATTTTGAGCAATGGATTGTTGCCGGTCACTGTGTTTGTACCTACCAACGAAGCCTTTGCCACTTTTTTAGCTGAAAACGGTCTAGCCTCTTTGGACGACGTTCCGCAAGCACTGTTGAATCAAGTCATTTCAAACCATATCCTACTCGGTGCCATCGACGTAGAGTGGCTGAAAATGTACCAAAAAACGTTGGCGTATGCCGATTGTGATGTGCGCGGTCGTCTGAACATTTACAGCGAGATGATCGATCCTCGAAATGCCATCATCAATGGTGATGTCAATATCGTGAGAGGTAATTTATTTGTGGGACGCAGTTTTGTTCATGTCGTGGACAAAGTGATCGAGCCATCTACGGTTGTTGATTTTGCGACTAGCGATCCGCGTTTCTCTACTTTGGTAGAAGCATTGACCTGTCCGAATTTGGGCATCGACTTCTTGGGGGCATTGACGACAGAAGGTAATGTATTCACCATTTTCGCCCCGACGAATGACGCTTTTGATAAATTGGCAGCTGAGCTAGGCGTTTCTTCTGTTTGTGATATTCCGGCAGAGACCTTGACGCAAGTGTTGGCATATCATGTCAAGTTGGGTGCGAGTGTAGCATCTATTCGATTGAGTTCGGGAGTTGAGCTAACAACACTACTCGAAGGCGAAACGCTCGTCTCAGAAGTAGATGGTACTGACTTAAATATCGTCGGTAACAACAGTACCGGAACGGTTGTCATTCCGAATGTACAAGCCAATAATGGTGTCATTCATGCTATAGATATGGTGTTGTTGCCGTAAATTCTATCAGATCTGTGAAGAATGAAAATGCCGTTGTACTCGTCGTGAGTATAGCGGCATTTTTTGTTCCCTTTTGAGAAGTCGTCAGTTTGAACAATCATCATTCTTTCACAGACAATAGTTTTTGACGCTAAGTATTCATGTATGTAGCTTTAGTTAGAATAATTTTTGATAGTGCATCAGATGTAATGCTAAAGTGAGGAAAAATGCTTATAATATGAAATGCGAGAAGAATGTCCACACTGTAAGAGTAATAAGACGAAGAAAAATGGTAGTACTCACTATGGTAAGCAAAACCATTTTTGCCATGATT
>JBCDHX010000122.1:0-18679 GCA_038749535.1 Bacteroidota bacterium | reverse complement strand
TCTCCAAACTCTCCAAACTCTCCAAACTCTCCAAACTCTCCAAACTCTCCAAACTCTCCAAACTCTCCAAACTCTCGAAGCTCTCCAAACTCTCGAAGCTCTCGAAACTCTCAAAGCTCTCCTACCTCTCTCCATCTCTCTCCCAGATCTTCCAATTGATCCCGTCACCGTTCTTTTTTCGCTTTTCTTTTTCTTTGGCGCGTTGTTTTTTGCGCTTGGCTTTGGCTCTATCTCGTTTTTTCTTGGCGCGTGCTTTTTCGCCGTCGCTACGTTTGTTGATGAGCTCACGTTTGTCGATGATGTAGCGCACAGAGACGCCGGTATGTGTGTAAATGGTGCGTTCACCGCCGACGACATTGAGAGAAGGTTTGATGTCCCAAGATACGTTGATGCGACCGAGTGACACTTCTGCCCCACCGATGAGCGTCAAGCCCATAGGATCTTTATAAGGCGCATCTCCACCGTCTGCATCGACGAAGCCTTTGTGGATGCCGCCGCCGCCATAAATATTGAAATTGCGGATAAGCAGGGGAAAATGTTGCTGCCCCAAGAGCGTCAGCGTCGTTTCTTTTCGTGGATTGTTGTATTGAATTAAAAACTCTCCGGTCGTGCGTTTGGCAAAGCGTTGTTTGAAGGTCGCGCCCCATTCTGTACCTAGTCGGAGTCCAAAAGCGGTATCATATCCTTGAGCGGACAGTTGGATCGCAAAAGCGATGCTGCAAAGTAAGATCAATATTTTCTTCATGCTGGGTGAAACGTTGTTGAAATTGAGTGACGTCTTTTGAGGACTGGGTCTTATGTAGATTTTAACAAATGTATGGAAAAGGCAGTTCGAGCCGATGGCAGAAATCCAGATTGGCTAAATTTCAAAAATGTCTATCTTCATCGCTTCAAACAAAAGACAACTGCATCATGCAAGAAAAACACCAGCCTTATATCGGCGCGGAAACAAAACTACCGGAGACAACCATAAAAGCCTTCATTTTGGGCGCACTGCTTTCTGTCGTCCTCGCTGCCGCCAATGCGTATTTGGGACTATTTGCCGGACTGACGGTATCTGCAAGTATTCCAGCAGCCGTACTCTCCATGGCAATTTTGCGCTTCTTCAAAACCTCCAACATCCTCGAAAATAACATCGTACAAACCGCCGCTTCTGCTGGTGAGTCATTAGCAGCAGGTGTTATTTTCACCTTTCCTGCTTTGATTTTAATGGGCTATTGGAGCGAATTCAACTATTGGGAAACAGCTTTGATCGCACTTTGCGGTGGTGTTTTGGGGGTATTGTTTACGATTCCATTGCGTTCCGCTTTGATTGTACAGCAAAATTTGAAGTTTCCAGAAGGTGTAGCAACTGCTGAAGTGCTCAAAACGGGCGAAAGAGGTGGCAAATCCATCAAATATCTGGTTTGGGGCGCACTTGCAGGAGCAGGCATCAAATTCATAGAAGCTGGATTCAGATTGTGGGAAGGAACGGCTGCTGCTGCCACGGTCGCAGGTAATAAAGTCTATGCGTTTGCAGCGGTCAATCTGTCGCCTGCCTTGATTGCGGTGGGCTATATCGTTGGGTTGCGCGTGTCGATTTTAGTTTTTGCAGGCGGCGTCATCAGTTGGTGGATTGCTATTCCAATTTATCTGAACATTAACGGTATTCCACCAGATGTAGGTGCAGTCGATTTAGGCTATGCGACTTGGAGTTCACAGATTCGCTATTTGGGTGTAGGCGCGATGGTGGTTGGTGGACTTTGGGCATTGTTAAGTCTGCGTAGTTCAATAGGCTATGCGGTGCGCAGCGGTATTGATGCGATTCGTACCAAAACGGATGCAAGTAAAATATTGCGGACGGATTATGATACGCCCATGTCGTGGGTCATTATTGCGATAGGTGTGATGATAGTGCCAGTTTTTGTAATCTATATTCGAGAAATCGAGCAAGTCGGTATCACCGCCATGATGGCGATTTTGATGGTCATTGCGGGCTTTTTGTTTTCGGCAGTGGCTGGTTATATGGCTGGTTTAGTTGGTAGTTCTAATAATCCTATTTCTGGTGTCACGATTGCGACGATTTTGACTTCGGCTTTGATTTTGTTGGCTTTGTTGGGTTCTGGTGCAGAAAAAGGACCTGCGGCGGCGATTTTGATTGGTGCAGTAGTGTGCTGTGCGGCAGCGATTGCCGGCGACAATATGCAAGACTTGAAAGCTGGTCATGTTCTCGGCGCGACTCCTTACCGACAGCAAATCATGCAAATGGTAGGCGTCACAGCAGCTGCTTTGACGATTCCTTTGGTTTTGGATTTGTTGAATACGGCTTATGGTTTTGGTCCTGCGACAGCAGAAAATCCTGACTCTCTAACTGCTCCACAAGCCACGTTGATGGAGAGTGTTGCAAGAGGCGTTTTCTCTGGCGACTTGCCATGGACGATGATTTATATCGGTATGGCGATCGGTGTGCTCATCATCATTGCTGATCAAGTTCAAGCAGCTCGTGGCAGCGATTTTCGGATTCCGGTCTTGGCAGTGGCAGTTGGTTTGTATTTACCATTCGAGCTGGATTCGGCGATTATGCTGGGTGGTCTGATTGCTTGGTTGGTCAGTCGCTATCAAAATAAGCAAGCAGAAACCGTCTTACAAAAAGGTGTTTCCCTGGAAGATGCAAAAGGCAAAAGCGAACGCTCGGGTTTGCTATTTGCTTCGGGTTTGATTACAGGGGAGGCGTTGATTGGCATTTTGTTAGCTATCCCAATTGCGATCACAGAAGGGAAAAATATTTTTCAATTGGTCGAAGAGCCAATGGGTAGTTTGCCAGGTTTGCTTGTGATTGGTGGGGTTTGCTTTTGGTTGTACTCGATTGCGAGGAGGGCGTTTTTGAGTGATGAGGAGTAGATGCGCTCCTGTCACCCGTTGAATGCTGAGACCAAGTATAAAGCTTCTGGTTCTTTATTCAAGTTGAACCAAAGCTAAAGAGTTGATTCAGCGGGTGACTTAGTAAACACTATGATCTAATACCAATTTCAAAAACTAATTACGTATAAAAACGGATTCTTTTGAGCCTACTTTTCGTTGAAAAGCCTCGCCGACACTAAGGCGTCTCCTGCATTTTTCGCCTCAATTAGACTCAAAATAACCTAGTTCTTATTTACGTACTTCATTATTGAATTTGGTATAATACACCAAACTCAAATCCTGTGGAATATCCTTCAAGCTATCTTGAATTCCTATGTAAATATCAGCCAGCGAAATACTGCATCCTATAGAATGCAAATACACAGATCGATCGAGTCCTTGTACACTCTCAATTCTCCACAACTCCTTTGTCTCCTTATACCAAGTCTGTACCCGTGGTATGGTTTGATATATTACCATATATTCTTGAAAAGAGGGAATACTACGATACATTTCAAACTTTTCACTTTTATCATAAGCTTTAGTAGACTCAGAAAGTACCTCTATAAAGAGCATAGGATTTTTCAATACTGTCTGCCTTTCATTTTCGTATTCTATCTCACCACAGACAGCTGACAGATCAGGATATACTGCTTTGTTATATTTTTCAATGCGCACCTTCATATTGATATTAGACTTGTTACGCCGCATCTTGATTGACTTCAAAGGGCAAATTTCACCCTGTCTTGCGTTAAATTTTTTAGCCGTAGCGCGGCTATACCGAAAAAATTTGCCTTATTCAGAATAAAATTTGCTCCTCTTCGCCATAATCAGCTACGGCGTAACAAGTCTATTAAAAACGAAGCAATTTTTATCCTTCTCATCAATCGCAATATTCAATGCTGTACATAGACTTCCCAATATCAAACTATGACTTCCCGTTCCACCCATTTTGGCGACAACTCGTCCATCATGATATTCATGACGTACTTCTGCTTGCTCTTCAACGGCTAAGTATTCCTCAAAAGTATAGTCTGTCTTGTCCGTCGAGAATGAAACGCTCATAATTTTTGGCTATTCATTTTGAAACAACTTCATTTCAGAAGGATTGACAGCCATTCACTTATTGCTTACATGGATAAAAGTGGCTGCCCGAATAATTATGTACAAAATCACCATTGCATCCTACCTAATTTTCCTTTATCTTATTTGCATATACATTTCATAAATTTTCATAATTAATTGTACTTTTATAGAACTCAATTACACCTTTTCCTCTTTTAATGGCAAATTACCACCCTTCCTCCTAGCCGATCTTTACTACATTTCTACCGATATAAGCCGTTTCTGACAAAAGACATGACATTTCCTCCTATGTATCATATTTAGTCAATGAAACTCAGTTGTAATGAAGAAACTTTACTTCTCACTTTGTGTGCTTTTTGCCACAAGTCTTTCTCTACTGGCACAAATCAATTATACTGCCAAAGACATCGTCCAGCCTTATGAAGGCGTCTTTCGACCTGGTAGCAATTTAGGATACTTCCCACCTTGGACAGATGAAGATTTAGCAAATATAGCTGCTGGTAATGAAGCAGAAAATTCACCAGGCGTCGGCATCAAAGCCATTCGTCCTGGTATGTTCAATTCATTCACCGAAGAGTGGGGGTATGAGTTGCGTGTGCCGACTTACGAGCATTTTGAGCAATTGGGATTGAAAGACAACACATTGATTGTCGGTTTTCCTGCGGATGAATTTAAAGATACCACTCACCACTGTCCCGACTATCAGTCCGCTATGTTCGCCAATTTATACAAACCCATTTGGACAACAGACAGCACGGGCAACCTTCAAGTCAATCCTGAAAATTACTATGCCGCCTATCTTGCCAAACTAGTAAATATTTACGGCGACCACATTAAGTTTTGGGAAATATGGAACGAACCTGGCTTTGATTTTAGTGGAGCGAAAGGCTGGTTGCCACCAGGTTTTGAAGGTAACTGGTGGGATACTGATCCCGATCCATGCCACAATATTTTGCGTGCGCCCATTCAGCAATACATTCGGACTTTGCGTATTAGTTATGAGGTCATCAAAACGCTTTCTCCCGATGACTACATCTGCGTTTCTGGCACTGGTTATCCAAGTTTTTTGGATGCTATTTTGAGAAATACGGACAATCCCAATGGCGGTGAGATTACAGAAGATTTTCCCCATCGCGGCGGGGCTTATTTTGATGTGATGGGCTTCCACTCCTATCCTCACTTTGATGGAGCCACTCGTCAGTGGAACAACCAGATCAGAGACTTTGAATACTTCCGTCACTCGGATGCAGCGGCGGCTGGGATAGCACGGACAAAAGGTATTTATAGTCGATTATTAGAACAATACGGATACAATAGCAATCAATATCCCGAGAAAGAATGGATCATCACAGAATTCAATATCCCGCGTCGCTCTTACAGTGAGTTTTTGGGTGGAGAAGAGATACAAGTCAACACATTGATGAAGTCCTTTGTGGTCGCTCAGCGCGAAAATATTCGTCAGTTACATATCTATTCTTTAGCAGAACAGAAAACATTTAGAGAAGCGACCAATGAATTTGACTTAATGGGATTGTACAAAAAAGTAGGTGGACTGACGCCTTATCGACAGACCATCAATGATGCTGGAATCGCCTATAAAACTTGTTCAGATGAGCTTTTCGGTAAAGAGTATGATCGAGCTAGAACAGCTGCGCTACAACTTCCCAATCATATAGATGGTGCTGCTTTTCGCGACGATCAAGGTTTCTACACTTACATGCTTTGGGCGAAAACGGATACCGATCTATCCGAGGAAGTCAATGCTTTATATTCCTTTCCGGCTTCCTTTAATATTTATCAGTTGGCAAGGCACGAGTGGGACTATTCAGATCAACAGAACTCAACGCTTATCAATACAGATTTGATCGAGTTGAGTGCGCGACCTATTTTATTGCAAGAAAGCCTACTCAGCTACGCCAAACCGGAGTGTGCACCCGCCAATGTCGATCTAATCGGAATGCTGGTGGAAGAAGCGGCTTCTTGGTCTTGGGAGATTGATTATTTGGACAGTATTGGCTATTATGAAGGCAGGCGTTTGACGGCTCATTTCCCAAAGTCCGGCAACTTCAAAATCAAGCTAGTGATCAAAGATGCAGATGATAATTTGCTCGTACAGCAAGAAGATTTCATCCGCATCAAAGGTTTTCCGTATGTCGATTACAGAGTAGAAGTATCCGGACCTATTGTCTCCATCGTCGATCCGGTCTACAGAGATATTGATGACTTTTTGTGGGATTTTGGAGATGGCAACTCCAGCAGTGAAGCTGCACCTTTTCACACTTACGATGAAGGCGATATATACGATGTCACCTTCACGACCACCAACCAATGCGGCAACCTCGAAATTCAAGAAAGCATCGCTGCTTATCCACCCTCTAAAAGTGTATTGGGCTATAATGCCAACGATCAAGTGCTACCCAACAATAGTTTTTTTCGTCCTGGCAGCAACTTAGGCTACTTCCCGCCTTGGAGTGATGAAGAGCTGGCGACGGTGGCTGCTGGCGATCCTTCCTTGGGCGTGGAAGGTACAGGTGTACGTGCATTGCGACCTGCTCTGTATGGCTCTTTTGTGAAAGAATGGGGTTATGATTTCCGAGAAGAGACTTTCGATCATTATGAAAATTTGGGGCTGAGAGAGAACACTTTAATTGTTGGATTTCCGGCACTGGAGGAGACGGATTTGAATTTATATTGCCCGGATGTTCACTCCGAATTGTTTGATCGTCTATATCACGAAATTTGGGACAATGGCGAAAATGGAACACCTATCAACGAAGAAAATTACTACGCCACTTACCTTTATCAGCTCGTCCGAAAATACGGCGATCACGTCCGCTATTGGGAGATCTGGAATGAGCCGGGATTCGATTATACTGGATCGAAAGGATGGCTGCCAGAAGATCAGCCGGGCAACTGGTGGGCAAATGATCCCGATCCTTGCGACTATAAATTGCGTGCGCCCATTCAGCACTACATCCGACTCATGCGTGTCAGCTATGAAATCATAAAATCCTTAGAACCAACAGATTATGTTGTCCTTTCTGGTACAGGCTATTTAAGTTTTTTGGATGCTTTTCTCAGAAATACAGATAATCCCGTCGATGGTAGCGTAAGAGTTGACTATCCACATAAAGGTGGTGCTTACTTCGATGTGATGGGTTTCCACTCTTATCCTCATTTTGATGGAACGACTAAATATTGGGATAGCGAAACCAATCAATTTGCCTACGAGCGTCACTCTGATGCGGCTGCCAACGGTGTCCTTCGCGTCAAGAACAATATGCAAAATATACTCGACAAACATGGCTATAACGGGGAGCAATATCCTGAAAAACTATGGACGATCACAGAAATCAACATTCCGCGCCGCAACTTCAATGACTTTATAGGTGGAGACGAAGCGCAGTGCAACTTTATGATGAAAGCATATGTCAATTGTGCTGTCAATGACTTCATCCAAATGCACGTTTATTCTCTGGGCGAACAACTATTCGAGGAGACGGCGAGCTATGAATTTGACCTGATGGGATTATATAAAAGATTAAGAGGGACAGCACCGATGTCGCATGAACAAACCAATGCAGGCATCGGCTATCAAACCACTTCAGAACTACTCTATGGCACCACTTATGATTCTGAGCGCACCGCAGCACTTGAAGCTCCAACTGGCGTCAAAGCGTATGCTTTTCGGGATGTGGAGGGCGAATATGTTTACGTCCTTTGGGCAGAAACCAAAATAGATAATGAGGAAACAGCAAATGCAACTTATCGCTTCCCAAGATCGCTTTGGCAGAACAATTTTACGCTTCATGAGTGGGATTTTGCGGTGGAAAAGAACGCACAAACTATTGATAACAATCGCCTTCAACTCAATGCCAGCCCCATCTTCATCACTGCTACTGAGATCACCAATATGCCAGTCGCCGGATTCCAAACAGAACAGCGTGTCGGCTGTGTGCCTTATGAAGTATCATTTACGAATGTCTCCAAAGATGCGCAGACTTGGACGTGGACTTTTATGGGTGGCATACCGGAGACATCAACGGAACGAAATCCGACTGTCATGTATGCCGATACGGGAAGTTATGCCGTACAACTCCGTATCAGTAATGCCTTGGGTGAGCATAGTTATACCTTCAAAGAATTTATTCAAGTGCGGGATATTCCGGTCGCCGATTTTGAGTATGAAGTCGATGGGATGGATGTCAATTTCACTGTTTTGACTGAAAACGAAGGCGATGTTCAGTACAATTGGGACTTTGGTGATGGCAGAACGTATGCTACGGATGCACCTTTGCATCAATATTTACAGAATGGCAGCTATGAAGTCAGTATGTTCCCTTTTGATGGTTGTGTAGGAGAAACGGTCAGCCAAATGGTCACTATCGCTGCTCCGCCAATGATTGAAAATAAACTCAGCACCATCGTCAATTGCGAGCAAACTGTTGCTAATTTTACTAACTTATCTACCAATACAGACGGTAATGTACAGTGGTACTTTCCCGGTGGTTCGCCTAGTGCGAGTACTGCCAATAGCGTCACCGTTGCTTATCAAAAAAGTGGCGTCTACGAAGCGATGATGATCGTACAAAATGAAGTAGCAGCGGACACCATTCGCCAAACCATAGAAGTAGAAGTGTCACCTCGCAGCTATTTTGAACCGACGATCTGTCCGGGCGATACGGTCTTCATCAATGGTAATTTCTACCATCAATACAAGCTCTATGGCATCGAACGCTATGCGCGTGGCGACAATCAATGTGATAGCCTGGTCATCGTCAATGTGCAGTTTCAGCCAGAAGCCAAATTGCACATCAATCAGCGACTATGTGTCGGTCAATCCTTGACATTCAATGGTCACATTTACGATGAAAACAATCCATCGGGTATAGAAAGAATACAACGAGCAGGTCAATGCGACAGTCTCATCATCGTCAATCTGAGCTACGAAAGCATCCGTTTTGACAACTATCAGGAGACGCTTTGTGCTACCGGAGATGAAGTGGAGTTTTTTGGCAAAATCCATGATCGTCCCGGCTTTTATAGAGATACAGCATTGACAGAAGAAGGCTGTATTTTGATCTCTTCTTTGTCTTTGGATTTGAATCGTCCGATACGTGTGGAGACCAATGAAATCATAGCAGATGACGGGAATGGAAGCGGTGCTATTCGGCTAGATATAGCAGGTGGCACAGCTCCTTATGAAGTCATTTGGGACAACGAAATGGAAGGGATTTTCATTGAAAATCTATCGGCTGGAACTTATGAAGCCACCGTCACAGATGCTGTCGGCTGCGAAATGAGCATTTCGGTCATCGTTCCTTCCGGCTCTTCCAATCACATCCAAACTTATCCCAATCCGGTGGGCATCGATCAGTGGATACAATTGACTATTGAAAGCGATAGGATGCAACGCGCTGTCGTCGATTGTTTTGATGTCTCCGGCAAGCGTATTCAACAACAATCGTTTGAAGTGACTGCCGGAGCGAATCAAGTACTCTTGAGAGCCCCAAATCACAGTGGAACGTATACGCTGCAGGTGCATCTGGAAACATCGAATGAGTCGTACCGCTTATTGCAGGTAGTCGCGCCTATGGATGCGGTTCAGGTTAGGCAAGAGGAATGATACTTGTAAGAGGTTGTCGTCCCAATAACTCGCGGACGACAACCTCCTTTTTCAATTACTTTTCAATAATCGTCCGCTCTTCATCAAAAGTCAGCCCTGTGAATATGCCCAACGGTCGATTTTCACCTTCCACATTGGATAAAATCGTACTAGGCTGTGCGAATGGATTGCCATTGGCATCTTCTGCTATATCGACACTATTGTAGAAATCAAAATAGTCTTCTGTGATGTGATAGATGGTGTTGAAAATAGTATCACCAATAGCAAAATCATAATTTGTGCCAACAACCAGCTGCCCATTATCAGTCAACTCATCGTTTAGCAGAAACTCAAAGTCAACACTATCGCGTGTACCTTGCGCAAAGATGCGGCGATAAAAATTAACTTCGCTAGGCGCGTCCATCCAATAAGTCAATGCACGAGCCAAAGTGTCCGTATTATCAAACTCAATGACCACACTATCGATAGGTACAGGCTGCGGAATCAGAGTTGTTCCTGTGATTCGTTCACCATCGGCAGTAATGACTTCCAGTTCAAAAGGTGTTTCATACAACTCTGGAACTAAGATGCCTGCACTATAATTAAATAGTTTGCCCGTCAGTGGATTAAAAGATAGCTCATTAGTCAATTCAACTGCTTTATCGTCATAGCGAATCGTGACCTGCGCGCCATCGACGAATAGCTCATCCAAATAAGCTTGTATATCGGTTGGAAATGGATCAAAATAGGAGAAACTTCTAGACAGCAGCAGCGTGAACGGTTGCCCTGGTGTCAAATAGGATTCTACCATGATTTGTTGATCGTATTCCGGTAGTTCAATTTCGATTTCTTGGGTCAAGTTGCATGCGCTAAATGCGAAGAGTATGCCGACTATGTATACTATATATAATGTGATATTTTTCATTTGATAAAATTTGAGAAAAACTTTCGCTGCTTATAAATGGTGGATCAATTTATGGTAACGAAAGTGTTTTGTTTACAGTAATTCAGCTAATCGCTAATTGCTCATGGCTAATCGCTCGCATCAAAATTTAAAATTCCAAGTCACAGAAGGCAAAATCGGGAATAGCGATTGTTGTTTTGCAGCTACACGACTCGGCACATTCACTAGGTCTGCTCCGGTGTCTATCACATCAAATTCAGGTTCTAAAAAGATGAAATATGGATTGCGGCGATCATAAGCATTGTACACACTGACGGTCAAATCACTCTCACCCCACTTCGGAAAGAATTTAATGACTAATCCTAAGTCTAAGCGATGATAAGGCGGCAACCGAAAGGTATTTCGATCTCCAAATACCGGAATGACAGGTTTCGTTTCTGCGCCGGCAACATCTTGCAAAGCTACTCGCCCCTGCGGCAGCCAAGTCAAATCTCCTGAGCCATATACCCAAGTCGCAGAAGCTTTCAGGCGACGATTGATGTCATAAGTGGCGACAATCGAAATATCGTGACGACGATCATAGCGTGGTGCGAAATATCGACCTTCCATGATGTCTTGTTTGATGCCCCTAAAGTTGCCCCGACGTATCCAAGCTAAGGTGTAACCAATCCATCCTTGGAGTCGTCCTTCCCGTTTCTCGATGCTCAACTCGCCACCATAAGCAAAGCCATCGCCGAAAGCAAATTCTTCCTCTAGATTATCGTTAAAAAATAGCTGTGCGCCATCGATGAAGTCGATCTGATTGTCTAGCCATTTGTAATAGTACTCGTTTGTGATGAAGTATTTTTCACCCAAAGCGTAAGAAAATCCGGCAGCGACTTGATCTGAAATCTGCGGCGCGACATTGGCGGTAGAAGGATACCAAATATCAGTAGGTAATGCTACACTAGAATTAGAAATCAGATGAACGTATTGGTACATTCGAGCGTAACTGGCTTTCAAAGATAAACGATCATTCAAGCTGTACTTGCTCGCTAGTCGAGGTTCCCAACCGATATACGTTTTGCCATCATTATTGAAGCCTGACAGTCGAAAACCGCCACTCAGCGTCAGGTCAGTATTGACGATGAAATCATCTTGGATATATGCACCAAACTCAACGCCATCGAAGTTTTGTCCAGCGGAAAAAGAAATCTCACCATCATCGCTACCTGCTTGTAATCGTCCCACTTCAAATTCATGATTGGTGGCTTGTACGCCAAATTTAATGTTGTGCTGATCGGACAGATTGTAGTAGAAGTCGTACTTGAAATTGGCATCTCGAATTTTTGACCCGACTTCAAAAGAAAATCCAGTGATTTCGTTAGTGATGTTGTATTGATAATCACTGAAGGTAAAGGTGGCATTGGAGAAGAGTCTCGGACTAAAAGTATGATTCCAACGTGCAGTACCGGTAGCATTGCCCCAATTGAAATTAAAGCTGAAAAAATCTGAACTAAAGCCAAATACGTCGCGTCCAAAATAGCCACTCAAAAAGACCTTATTTTTATCATTGATCTGATAATTGACTTTGGTATTTAAGTCATAAAAGAAGTAATCAGGGATTTGAGAGAAATCTGCATTGTCTTCATTGGCGCGATTGACGGCTTTTGTGAATATATCGACATAAGTACGACGACCGGAGACAATGAAAGAAGACTTTCCTTCCTGAATGGGTCCTTCCAGTGTCAGTCGGGAAGAAATCAACCCAATACCGCCTGCACCGGAAAACTTCTTATTGTTGCCATCTTTTAGTTTGACGTCAATGACTGAAGACAGACGACCGCCGTATTGAGGTGGAAATCCACCTTTGTACAACTGTAAATCCTTGACTGCATCGGCATTGAATGTACTGAAAAAGCCGAATAAATGGTTAGGATTATAGACAATAGCTTCGTCTAACACGATTAGATTTTGATCGCCTGCACCACCACGTACGAATAGCCCTGTACGTCCTTCTGCGCCAGAAGGTATGCCCGGTTTCAGTTGCAGAGTTTTCAAAATATCCACTTCTCCGAGCAAAGCGGGCAGTAATTTAACTTCTGCTATATCTAGCTTCTCGACACTCATTTGAGTCGAGTTAAGTTGCTCTTTGAAAGAATTGGCTTTGACGACCACTTCTTCCAGTTCGATGCCCTGACCGAGTTCTATATTTAGTGTTAGATCTTCCGCGAGTAGCAGTTGGCGAACCGTATTTTGAAATCCCACATAGCTAAAAATCAAAGTAACAGAATCTGTCGCGGGCAAGGTGATAGAGTAAAATCCGTATTCATTGGTAGTCGTGCCTTGCTGCGTTTCAGGTGAAAATACCGTTCCGCCGATGAGTGTTTCTCCGGAGCTGGCATCTGTGACACGCCCGCTGACGGTAAATTGAGCTTGTAGCTGTATGCAGATGCCGATACAACAGACAAGGTAGAAGAGTTGTCGCATGTAGTGAAGTTGTCGGGTGATGAAATAGTTGTTTCGTTTGTCAAACGTCTACAAAAGTAGACTTGTCCTGACCGAAACAGTGATTTTTTTTATGAACGAGCTTATTTTTTGGATGAAATACAATATTCAGCATTCATGATCCAAGATGTGTTCAAAATGAATTGCGATGTCGAATTGTTTACCCAAAAACGAGATTCTACCCTACTTCATGTCATGAAAAAATTTTCCAATCGTCACCATCTCATTACATTTGTCGCTTTGAAATCAGAATAGACTAAGCCACTATGAGCGCTACGCCAAAACAAATAGACATCGTGTGTGCAGGAGAATTGTTGATCGACCTGATTAGCGAAAATTTTGCTGACCACTTGGACGAAGCCGATAATTTCAAGCGCATACAAGGCGGCAGCCCTGCTAATTTGGGTATGAATATGGCACGATTGGGCAAAAAAGTCCAACTGGTAGCGAGCGTAGGTCAAGACGATATGGGTACTTTCCTTTTGGAGAGTGTGCAGCAACTCGATATGAGTACCGCTTCTATCGCTCGACGTCCGCAGCCCACGACGCTCATCTTGGTAACGCGCTCGAAAGAGGTCTCCAATTTTGAAGCATACAGAGGCGCAGACTGTCAGATTCATGATGAGCAGTTGCCCAAAAGTCTATTACAATCAACGCGCTTGTTTCATACGACTTGTTTCGGTTTGAGTCAGTCTCCGGCACAAGCGACCATTTTAGCGGCTGCTCGAAAAGCGCATCAGTTCGGCGCACAACTCAGTATTGATGTCAATTACGCCCAAAAAATATGGAGCGATCAAGCAACTGCTCAGCGCATCGTAGCAGACTATTGTAGCCAAGAGGCGATCGTCAAAGTCAGCGAGGTGGATTGGGCACGCTTGTATGGTCATCAGTTTGAAAAAGCAGAGGTCGTCGGGCAACATTTTTTGAACTTGGGGGCTCGTGCAGTATGCTTAACATTGGGTGGTGAAGGTGTTTGGGTTTTCTCAAAAACAGCACACCATTTCTTACCGCCCCGACCTGTAAAAGTACGCGATACAACGGGAGCAGGTGATGCATTTTGGTCGGGCTTTCTGACCGCTTGGTTGGAGAATGCTACGCTATTGGACTGTGCCAAAGCGGGTCGGAATATGGCAGAATTTAAGATTCAGCGGTTTGGAACATTGGATCAAAAAGTGCCTATCGACATTCTGGCGGACTAGTAATTCATCTTCTCTCCTACTTCTATTGTTCAAGTCATCTACTAACTGTAGTATCCGTAGAAAAATCAGCAGATTCTAATGAGAAGAACAGAGTAACTAAACGGGAAAGACACACTAGCAAGGATAACAAATGTTACCAGCAAAAAAGCACTTGGCATGCGTCAAGTGCTTTTTGCTTTTTAAACGATTGAGTGTAGTCTAGTGTTTATTTCAGCTCATAATATCGTGCCCCCAAAGTCACGCCCTCCTCTCCTATTTCAGACAAGGCAAATGCACCATTCGACTGAGAGACACTTTTTTGTAAGCGTTTACGATGCAAGTTTTCGTAAGTATCATAGTCGATTTGTACGCGATCGTCCAGCTTTTGCGTCAGTGCAAATCCTTCCACTACTTCCTTCCATTGTGGCTGCACTTCAGCTTCAAAAACTTTTGATTTAGAGCCACTTCCATAGCCGAAAAAGCCCAGCTTCTTGCCTTCTAAATTTGCATTTTCCTCCCAGTCGGCATTCAAACTACTCATCAATGCCAAAAATACAGAGCAGGCATACATATTGCCGATATGACTAGAAGTACGTTGTGATTTTTCGATTTTCTCGCTTACCATCTGGCGGTAAGCAGGTGTTTTGGTGATCGCTCTCAGATGATTGGCGTATGCTTTTTCATAAGCGGCTGATTGCTCAAAATCACCTTCATTTGGCTCAACTAAATCGTGCTCCGCAGCAAAATCATTCCATTTACCCAGTCGCTCCAGCTCTTCCTGATACAATTCTGAAAAGATACGTTTCGCATGAAAAGCATACGGCAAATGAAAAATCAGTCGCTCCCAACGATTCAAAATACTTTCATCGTCATTCAATATCTCTTTTTTCTCCGCTTGCTTTCGGAAATGATGATAAGCTTCCCGAATGCGTTTTTGATAGGTCAAATTGGAAAATGGACCATCAAAAACAGGTGTATCTTTATGCAAATGCAAGAAATCGTCATTATCATCAATGATACCACTGACTTCCAACGAATTTTCGAGTCGCTCCAACAGATTGGATGCATTCATTTCTATCTCTGCCAGTTTCAACGTCTCTTCCACGATCTGACGCTTGCTGACTCGACGAAGCGGCTTGTAAAAATCATGTTCACTACGCATCCCGACGCCTACCGGATCACTGATTGCCAGTAGCCTCGGCTCGTGCTTCACCAACATCGCAATCGCTCCTGCGCCCTGCGTATACTCGCCCGTCGATGCCAGTTCGTACTTCGCAAAATCAGAAGTCACTACGATTCCAATACGCTCCTCATCATTGCGCACCCAGTCTAGTGTATTGTGTAGTGCATCCATGCCACCGACACAAGCAAAAGTCAAATCGACCACATCACAGTTTTGAAAACAGTCGTCTCCATATTGTGGCGCAAACATTTTCAGTAGCATATCGACGATATAAGTAGCCGTCGGTTTCGCACCATCTAGCGCGCTTTCCGTCCCCAAATAGATCCGCCCCACTGTACTTGGATCAAGATTATTTTTGGCAATCAACTCCGCTACAGCATTGGCTGCCATGGTCGCTGCATCTTCGTGGACATCAGGAATCGCCATATGCGTCAAACCGAGCCCTTTATGCAATTTCATATACTCGATCTGCCGATGTTCTGCTAGATCTTTGATTGGGAAAAAGAGTTTAGGAACGTAAAGTGATAGATCGTCGATGCCGACTGTTGATGTATTTTTCATAGCTAGATAGGAATTGTCTTGTGAATATCGTTGTTATATTCTTAAAATAGATTGTTTTAGAGCTTGTTAGGATTTTGGTCTTTGAGGCGAAAATGAGCTAATTTTTTTTGATAATCAAGGCAGGAAATTGCGACTTTATCTAGATAAATGAGCGATTTCCTAACGCGGAGTAGCAAAAAAGTAGCCATTTGCAGCCCGATTATTAAATTCCTAACAAGCTCTTAGTACTTTTGGCGACTCAAAAGTATCCCAACAAAAAACAACACTAGCAGTTTAGAACAAATAGAATTGCTTAGTCCACAATTACGACTTGAAAATTAGCATTTAGCATGATAGTGACCATAACCAATTTCATAGGCGACCTCCAAACGCATATCGCACAAGCCGTTTCCACACTTTACAGCAGCAACTTTCCGGCAGAAAAGATCAGTATTTCTTCGACGCGCAAAGAGTTTGAGGGTGAGTATACCATCGTGGTTTTTCCATTCAGCAAAATGGCGCGCAAAAAGCCGGAAGCCATAGGCGAGGATTTGGGGCAATATCTGGTCGAGCACTGCGACTTTGTGGCTGATTACAATGTCATCAAAGGTTTTTTGAATCTGTCCCTGACTAGCGATTCTTGGAAGGCTTTTTTGAATGCCGCCAGCCAAGATGAAAACTACGGAAAGCAAGCCAAAAGCGGCAAAAAAGTCATGGTCGAGTATTCTTCTCCGAATACAAATAAGCCGTTGCATTTGGGTCATATCCGAAATATTCTGTTAGGCTGGTCAGCGGCTCAACTATTCGAGGCAGTTGGCTATGATGTCGTCAAAACACAGATCGTCAATGATAGAGGCATTGCGGTCTGCAAAAGCATGTTGGCATGGGAGCGATTTAGTGATGGTGAGACACCAGAGTCGAGTGGGATGAAGAGCGATCACTTTGTGGGAAAATACTATGTACTTTTTGAGCAAAAATTTCGCGCAGAGTACAAAGAATGGCAGCAAACAGAGGTTGCTGATGAGCTACTTAAAAAATGGAAGAAGGATGAAAAAGCAGTAAAGAAAACAGAAAAAAAGATTGAAGAAGATAAAGCAAAAGATGCAAAAGAAGATAAGCTAAAACCAGAAAGCGCATATACTTTAGAGGCTTACTTTTTTGCAGATTACAAAAACAATTACTTCAACGAGTACAGCAAACTCGGCAAAACTGCTCGCGAAATGCTCTTGGCTTGGGAAGCAGGAGATACGGACATACGCGCCCTTTGGGCAAAAATGAACGGTTGGGTCTATGCCGGATTTGAGGAGACTTACAAAAAACTAGGCGTCTACTTCGACAAAAACTATTATGAGTCTGATACTTGGGTGCTCGGAAAAGAAGCGGTCGAGAAGGGACTAGCAGAAGGTATTTTTTATCAAAAAGAAGACAATTCGACTTGGATAGATCTGACAGATGCCAAACTCGACCACAAAATCGTCTTGCGTGGTGACGGCACATCCGTTTACTTGACACAAGACATCGGCACGGCTCAGTTGCGCAATAGTGACTTTGCGGTAGATAGCATGATTTATGTAGTCGGTGATGAGCAAAACTACCATTTCAAAGTGCTTTTTGAAGTCCTCAAACGACTCGGCGAACCGTATGCTGACAATCTTTATCATCTTTCCTACGGCATGGTCGATCTCCCGACTGGAAAAATGAAAAGTCGAGAAGGTACAGTCGTCGATGCAGATGATTTGGTCGCAGAAGTAATCGAAGAAGCTGGAAACAATGTACTAGAACGTGGTGGATTGGAGGAAATAAGCGACGAAGAGCGCGAGGATATTATTCGCAAGATTGGGCTGGCAGCACTAAAGTTCTTTATCATCAAAGTGCAGCCACAAAAGCGAATGGTTTTCAACCCAAAAGAGTCTGTGGATATGCAAGGACAGACCGGACCTTACATTCAGAATGCCTACGTCCGCATACAGTCCATTTTGCGTCGTGTCGATCATCAAATTGGAGATTCTGACGCTTATACCGATCTGCAAACCATTGAAAAAGAATTGCTGAGCCGCTTGTACGCTTATCCTTCTATGCTCCAAAGTGCAGCCGACAACATTGATCCTTCGGAGGTTGCTAACTACTTGTACGAATTGGCGAAAACCTTCCATAAGTTCTACCATGATCACCCGATCTTGAGAGCAGAATCAGAGGAAGCCAAGCAGTTTCGTCTGCAATTGAGTCAATTGATTGCAAAAGTGTTGCAGGATGGAATGGCGTTGCTGGGGATAGAGATGCCGGAGCGGATGTAGAGCGATGGGGATACGGCTGTCCCGAAGGTGGTTCAGTAAAGAACAGCTGCTTGCAGGAGCTTTGCGGTATTCATGACAGCAGATACTCTTAAAACAAAAAAACCTTGCAACAAAAGTTGCAAGGCTAAGATGATTTGGTGACTCCGGAAGGATTCGAACCCTCAACCCTCAGAGCCGAAATCTGATATTCTATCCAGTTGAACTACGGAGCCAAATCAATATGGATAGCAAAGTTATGGCTTTTCTATTGGAAATGAAAGTCTTAACTGTCTGTATTTACGATAACGCTTTAAAGATGCTGCCGTTTTCGTATCATCATTTTGATATTTTATCATTGTACTATTGATTGCTAGGGCAAACGCATCAAAAGTATGATAATAAATAGTTGTCGTATGGAGCAAGTGTGGAACACGTTTTACTTAGGTGGCGGATGGCGAAAGGGCAGGTTCGACGGAGGAGTTTGCCATTTCTAGACCTTTTGATTCGTTTTGGGGCAATGCCAAAATGAATAGCCCGTCGGCT
>JBCDHX010000121.1:0-18848 GCA_038749535.1 Bacteroidota bacterium | reverse complement strand
CGAAGATCGTCTACACTTGCCAACTCACCTCTCACTAGCAACTGATTGTCTGCATTTACGAGTACATAGAATACATTTCGTTTTTTAAACTGCGTCTGATCAGTTTCTATTTCAGACCAAGTTGGAAGTAAGACCTGAATACCTTTATCTTGAGCGATAGTGGTCGTTACCAAAAAGAAAATGAGTAGTAGGAAGGCAATGTCTGCCATCGAGCTTGCATTAATTTCGTTGCTTGTGCGTTTATTCCTTGCCATAATTAACTGATTTTTTGATCCTTGTAGAAAAGGATACTATTTGAACAAATTAATAACTTCAAATACAACGAATGTTACTAATGCGATCAATGATAAAGCAATGGTCGTAATGATAGCTGCACTGATGAACTTGCTTTGTCCAGGTTCTAGACCAAACTCTTTAACTTCTTTCATAACACCGGCACTGTCCGCACTTGGATCTACCGTAGAGTAGATAATGAAGAAGACCACAAGAATAAGTGCAATACCTGCAATACCTTTGATGGCTCCTTTAATATCACCGACCATCTGAGCCAACCCAAATAGTACGGCTGCAATCAAGCAAACAATCGTCAACGCGATAGCTGCATAAAAGCCAATGTTGAAAATGTCCGTTTGCCACTGCTGCTCCTCTTGAAGCATATTGAACTCACCTATACCAGAAAAAGCAGAGATCAAGAAAATAGCTGTCAAAAGAATGCCCAGACCGAAGGCAAGTGTTTGTCCGTTTTTAGATAAAAACTGATACATACTAAAAAATATATTTATACAGAATAAAGTGCTTTCTAAACAGCGCATCTCCGTGGAGGAGATACACTGCCAGGAAGAAAAAACCTTATTTATACTCTTTTGAAAATGTTGTTAGTTGCCATGATGTCTACCAATGTTACAGAGGCATCTTCCATCTTGTTGACAATGCTGTCGATTTTAGATACAATGTAGTTGTAGAAAATCTGTAGAATAATCGCAACGATCAGACCAAATACAGTCGTCAATAGTGCTACTTTGATACCACCTGCGACGACATCCGGGCGAATATCACCCGCCGCCTCAATTTTATCGAAGGCTGTAATCATACCGATTACCGTACCCATGAAACCAAGCATCGGTGCAATCGCGATGAATAGTGAAATCCAAACTAGACCTTTTTCCAAAAGACCCATCTGAACACTACCATAAGCAGTGATGGCACGCTCGACAGCCTCAGGACCTTCGTCTGCATTTTTCAGCCCTTCGTACATGATACTAGCTGTAGGTCCTGCAGTAGACTTCGCTACTTCTTTAGCACCTTCAACATCACCGGCTTGCAGACGCTCGTCGATACGATTCAACAACTTATCTGTGTTTGTCGTAGCGACGTTCAACGTGATGATACGCTCAATACAGAAAGCAAGACCCAAAATCAAGCAAACCAATACCAAACTCATGAAATCCCATCCCCCTTGAATGAAATATTTCTTTAAGACTTGAAGCATACCTTGTGCCTCCTCTTCGGCATCATCAGCAGCATCGTCCATAGCCGCTACCGCGTTATCAGTAGTCTCCTCGACTTCTGTTGCCATAGAATCCATAGCTTCACCTGCTGCATCAGCAGCCTCTTCCATCTCTCCCTCTACTGTTTCTTCTGTTTGTTCAAGTGTTGCATCGTCATTCTGTGCATAGATAGAAGTAGCAGTGAAGACGGTCAAACCAAGCACTAGAAGTAGTGTAAGTACTTTTTGCATGATAATAAGGTTTTTAACAATTGTTTCTAATCTCGTCAGAGATCATTTACTGTGTAGTAAAATGTGTTATGATTAAAAATTGTATTTCTCAAGCAGAGAGGAAGGGATTCGAACCCTCGATACCCTCTCGGGTAAACACGCTTTCCAGGCGTGCGCCTTAAACCGCTCGGCCACCTCTCTAGACGCTCATAATGAACTGATTATCTTGTAGTTCGCTATGAAAATGGCGCACTATGAAAACAAATATATAAACTTCACCGAAACTCGTTATAATAATCTTAAAAAATTGATTTTGGAAGAAAGAGTTTTTGTTGAGAGTTTATGCTATTCTTGAAAAACGAACTGCGCAAAAATTGCAAAAAGCCACTACAATTCAAAATTTTTCTCTTCTTGCTTCAAAAAACAAATGCTTTTCTTGCGCAACTACTCCTTTTTTCCAAAAATAGTCTGTGCATTTCGAGTGGTCACTTCTGCCACTTCATCTACTTTAATTTCCTTAACACTTGCGAGCTTTTCCGCTATCAATTTGATATGTGCACTTTCGTTGCGTTTGGAGCGAAAAGGAGCAGGCGTCAAATAAGGTGCGTCGGTTTCTAATACAATATGCTTCAAATCGACTTGCGCCATGGTTTCAGCAAGTCCAGACTTTTTGAAGGTCAGTACGCCACCGATGCCCAGATAAAATCCTAGCGCCGTAATCGCATTCGCTTCATCCACACTACCACCAAAACAATGAAAAATACCTCTCAATTTATCATCTTTCATCTCTCTCAAAATGTCAATCACCTCCTGCGTGGAATTTCTAGAGTGAATGATAATCGGTATATCATACTGTTTCGCCCACTCGATTTGCTGACGAAAAGCGGCTTGCTGTTGCACAAAAAAAGTTTTATCCCAATATAAATCGATCCCAATCTCACCGATGCCAACAAATGATCGTTTTTTCAACCAAGACGCCACAGTAGCTAGTTCTTCCTTCCAATTTTCTTTCACTGAACAAGGATGCAAACCCATCATGGCAAAGCAGCGATTCGGATAAGCAGTTTCTAGTGCTAAAAGTGAGTCGATGTGTTGACTGTCGATATTTGGGAGATAAAATTTCTCTACTCCAGCTGCTATCGCGCGCTGTATCACTTCGTCTCGATCTTCTTCAAAACGATCTATATATAAATGTGTATGCGTATCTATCAGCATGATGTCTGTTGTGTTAGATGAAAGGGAGAGGTATTTTGGTGTGTGAATAGGTAAGGAATTTTCTTTGAGTGTAGATTTAATTGGCTGCTTATCCCTCACTTTCATAGAAGTATCCTTTGTTAAATGTAAACCATACTTCTCCTTTAATCATATGATTCAACAAAGGTGAATTTTTAGAAACCGACATCAAAGTACTTTCTCTTACTTTCCAAGTTGCTTCGGGATGAAAAACTGTCAAATTTGCCATTTTTCCCTCCTTGATAGTAGGAATATCTAAACCAAACGCTTTCCGATTCTTATACCCCAAAATATCAATTGTCTCTTCCGGCGTCAACACTTGCAAACAAAGCGATAGTGCCGTCTGCAATCCCAATGCCCCAAATTCTGCATACGGAAATTCTAAAAATTTAGCTTCTTGTTCCAAAGGGGTATGTGCGCTAGAAATACAATCAATTACACCTTCTTGTATGCCTTTCAATAAAGCTTGTTGGTCGCTAGCTGCCCGGAGCGGTGGTTTTACTTTAAATTGTGTATCGAAGTCGCTGAGCGATTCGTGGTTGTAGTTCAAGTGTAAAGGAGAGGTAGAAGCTGCAATATTAAGACCTCTTTCTTTCGCGCGCCGAATAATATGTACCGATTCAGCAGTGGAGATCAAATGAACGTGTAGTTGTCCATTGGTATAGTCCAGTAACTCAATATCGCGCAAGAGCATCAACTCTTCTGCCAAAGAAGGAATCCCTTTGAGTCCCAGCTGTGTACTTACGCTGCCTTCGTGCATCTGCCCTTCACCTGAGATATGTGCATCATCGGGATGATGAATGATGATGCCATTGAAGCCTTTTGCATATTGTAAAGCGCGGAGTAAAACCCCAGAATGTTGGATGGTATGATCGCCATCTGAAAAGGCGATTGCTCCATTGGCTGATAAGTCATACATCTCTGTCAAGTCCTTGCCTGCTGTATTTTTTGTGATCGCCCCGATTGGTAAAATATCGACTAGTTGACTTTCGGAGTAGCGATTTAAAAAGCGGAGCTCTGATTTGCTTTGAACGACAGGCTCTGTATTCGGAAAACTAGCGATAGCTGTGTAGCCTCCGGCAGCTGCTGCCGCACAGACGCTTTCTAGCGTTTCTCGATGTTCCAGACCCGGCTCGCCCACTTGCACACCTATGTCCATGAAGCCAATAGATGCCCAACAACCTTCGGCAGGCAACACATTCGCACTATCATCGCTGATGTTTTGAGCGATTCGTTGAATGATACCATCCTCAATGAGTATATCGCACTGCTGGAGATGAAGTGGGTGAGTGGGTTCGTAGAGTTTGACTTGCTGGACGAGCGTATTCATGCGGCAAAAAAAATTTCGCCAAAAGTAAGGAAAAATTGAAGGCTAGATATACAGTTGTTTTTGTTTTCTAAGCGAGCACTATTTTGATTGGGCAAACGGTGTTACAAGTCATTCAGTAAACGCTAATACTGAGGGCAAACTTGGTTATACAGATTTTAAAAAATCGAAAAATGATCGTCACGACTTCTCCTCCTTCTTCGGCACCGGATCGTATCCATGCCCACCAAAAGGGTGACAGCTTAAAATTCGCTTCAAGCCCAACCAGCTACCCTTAAAAAATCCCCACTCCTGAATCGCTTCAATAGTATAAGCAGAACAGGTCGGTTGATAACGACAACGCTGTCCGAGATGAGGCGAGATCGCCCCCTGATAAAACCGTATGAGTGCTATGCTGATGGTTTTGAGCATTTTGGTCTAATTTTCATCTAGTTTCAACGACAATCGTTCAATAAATTCTTTGACCATGGGATTGACCTCCATCATGAGCGTATATTTTTCTTTGGGTGTAAATCGCTTCTTGCGTCTGATTTCAGGAACATCCAGACTCGACGCATCGACTTTGATTTTGACCGCCAATTGAGGATTTTGAAATTGAGTTCGTAGCTGCTCTAGCAATTCTTTTTCCTCTCTAATAATGCCCGCAGTCAAGTTGGAAGGAACCGTCGCGATCACGCTATCTTCAACTATAGTAAGTTGAGTACTTTTTAGTAGATTTTGTGCCTGCTGACTCTCTAATGTTTCGATGTGCTCATTCCAGATGTGTGTCACCACTGCCAGGTCTAGTGGAATGGCTTGCACCTCGACAGCAGTTTCTGCTTCATGCGCCACCTCTTGGGTAATATTGTCCATCGACTTGAGCTGTACCAGGCTATGCTTGCTACTACGTCGCAGTTTTGATTTGGGTGGTGGCGGAGTTGTTGCGACGATTGGTTCTTGGACAAGTTGTGGTTTAGCAGCAGTAGGTGGTTCTTCGGCTTTGGGCGCTTCTGTTGGAGTAGGAGAAGGTAAGGCTGTAGGTGTTGCCACGCTTACTTTCTCAGGCGTTTCGCTTACGGATTCTTGCTTTGTTTCAACTGGCTTGGCTACCGGATTTTTTTTTTCGGTAGGCGCAGCGGCAGGTATGTTGCTACCTTCTATCCTGCGCTCCAAATAAGTGATTTTCAGCAATGCCATTTCGACGTGCAATCGCTTGTTGCGTGCCATTTTATAATGTACATCGCATTCGCTCAATAAATTTAAGGCACTCAAGATAAAGGAAGCTGAGGTGACTTGCGCCTGTGCCCGATAGCGTTCGCGGAGCGACTTACTGACTTCCAGTAAAGAGAGCGTCGTTTCGTCTTTGCAGACCAAAATATTGCGCAGATGTTCTGCTAAACCGACCAAGAAAATATCCGGCTCGAAACCATTGTTGACAATACGATCAAATAAGCGCATGACTGCCGACCGATCTTCTTGCAAGAATGCATCTATGATCTGAAAATAGTAATCATAGTCCAGTACATTCAAGCTATGAATGACCGATTCGTACGTGATCTGATTGTTGGCGTAGCTGACGATGCGGTCAAAAATAGAAAGCGCGTCGCGCAGTGCTCCATCTGCTTTCTGCGCTACGATGTGGAGAGCATCCTCTTCGGCAGTGATGTTTTCTGTCGCACAAATTTCCTTCAAATGCGCTACCATACGCGGCACTTGAATGCGTCGGAAATCAAAAATCTGGCAGCGCGACAAAATAGTCGGGAGTATCTTATGCTTCTCCGTCGTCGCCAAAATAAATATAGCATAAGGTGGTGGTTCTTCCAACGTTTTTAAGAACGCATTGAACGCCTGAGAGGACAGCATATGCACTTCATCTATGATAAATACTTTGTACTTACCTTGTTGTGGCTGGAAACGCACTTGCTCGATGAGCGCGCGGATGTGTTCGACACTATTATTGGAAGCGGCATCTAGTTCGGTGATATTGAAAGAGGCATTTTTTTCAAAAGACAGGCAGGAATCACATTGACCGCAAGCTTCATGATCTTCAGTAGGGTTTTCGCAGTTGATCGTTTTGGCGAGAATACGCGCACAGGTCGTCTTTCCGACTCCTCTAGGTCCACAAAACAGAAAAGCGTGCGCCAAGTGATCTGTACGCAGCGCATTTTTCAAGGTTTGCGTGACGTGCTCTTGACCCACCACTTCGTTGAAGCGTTGAGGGCGGTATTTTCTTGCCGATACTACAAAGTGACTCATTTTTCAAAGATACGGAAAAAGGTCTATGAATGTTGGATTTGAATACGAATATTTGAGGGAGCTTTTCTAACTCATTCGTTATCAAGTAGAAACAATCTTTATCGTTTTTATAAGTGACCTACAACACTTTTTTTCTAATAGATTTGTTCCTACTTGGCAGAATCTTATTTATTCGTTTTATTTGAGCAGTATCAAAAATATTAGATTTCCGACGCTGCTGAAATATTGGAGATCTCAACGTGAAAATTGATTATGATTCGACTGGAGTACGATACTCATTTATATGCTTTACTATTGATTCCACTGCTGTTGTTGGCATTTAGCTATATGTGGCGAGCGCGCAGAAAAGCATTGACCGGATTTGGAGAGACGGCAGTGGTGCAGCAGCTGATGGAAGGCTATTCGAGTCGAAAACATCAGATCAAGTTACTATTTATCATAGCGGTCGTCGTGCTGTTAGCCATCGCATGGGCAAATCCACAATCCGGCAAGACATTGGCGACTAAAAAATCGACCCGTGAAAGTGTAGAAGTCATCATCGCGCTGGATGTTTCTTACAGTATGCTATCCCAAGATATTGCACCCGATCGTATGGAGCGTGCTAAGAAACTAGCGACACAGCTCATCGAGCAGCTACAAGGTGAGCGAATCGGTTTGGTCTTTTTTGCCGGAAATGCCTATCTGAAAATGCCACTGACGGATGACTATGGAGCGGCACAACTCTACATCAACAGCGCCAATCCATACCAAATCCCCACCCAAGGAACAGCCATAGGCGAAGCCCTGCAGATGGCAATGAATGCGGTAGACGACGAGAGCGAAGCCGACAAAGTGGTCATCCTGATCACAGATGGCGAAAATCACGAAGATGAAGCTATGGAAGTAGCCGAAGAAGCTGCCGAACAAGGATTGATCGTCTTCACGATTGGTGCTGGTACAGAAGAGGGTGGATTCATACCGACGAATGTCAATGGCTACGAAGATTTCAAGCGAGACGAAGAGGGAAAGCCGGTGCGGACGCGTCTAAATGAAGCAATGCTCAGAGAAGTCGCCTCGGTAGCTAGAGGTGATTACTATCCGATACAAGCAGGTGCAAATAGTATCGGCAATGCACTACAAGCGCGTATCTCACGGATGGATAAAGAAGAATTTGAGCAACAGGCTTTCGATGAATACGAGAGCTACTATCAGTATTTTGTGGGACTGGCGTTGTTGCTACTGATCGCCGAATTTTTGATGAGTTATCGGAAAGGAAAATGGCTGTCCGATCGAGATTTGTTCAGTTGAATATGGTGACAACGTGTCACTAATTCATGAAAATAGTATCCTGCTGTACAGCCGGAAAGCCTTCATAGACAAGTGTCCAGCCCATAGATTCTACCATAAATCGGATGACGTCGATTAGCTGATTGCCCTGTTGTCGGGCTTGCTCGAATAAATCACTTTGCAGCGCTGCTTCTCTCAATCTTTCCTTTGCATCCTTATTTAATTTGGTATAGTCTGACGGCTCAAAAGAGTTAAACCAGCTTTCTTCGATGTTGTAGTAGCTCAGGTCATGATCGATAGAAAGAATTTCAGGTTGTGGTAGATTACTGATGACGATTTGCTGTGTTTCCGGTAGTGCTTCTACCTTCATTCGCTGCATATCATAGCCAACCAATACTTTTCCGGTCACTTGAATAATGGCTTCTTTTTGTGCGCCATAAGTCATCGGAAATGGCAGATAAAAAACCAGATTTTTGATGTCGCCACCGCGATACGTTTCTGTAAGATCACCTTCTATAGTCACCAATTTGAATACTTTTCGGACTTGATTGAGCAAGACAGTTGATTCGCTAATCGGCTCACGCTCAGGTGGTTTGGTGAATTGCCAAGTCAAAAAGCCACCGAAGGCGAAGGCGAGGAGGAGGAAGACGAGAAGGAGGACATTTTTCATAGCTTACAAGGATGCTGACACATAAAACAAGACAGATGTAGGAAAGAGTTCAGTTATCACATTTCATTTATAGTTTTAGTTATTTGAACTTCGACTCCCCAAAGATTGTCGTTGATTTTCCCAATATCTAGTAGCGGAATTCTGTCTTGCCCGATTGGGACAACTTCACTGATTATGAAAGATCTAACTACTCTAAGTTTTACATTTTTAATTTTCACACCAGCTTTTACATGGAATAAGTTTTGGCTGAAAGGTCCACGTATATCATTTTCATCGACAACTATTCTTGTAGTTCGTAGGTGACTGATAGATGATTCTACATCTAAAAATCTATATTCTAGTCCCGTAATTCCATTGATAGAGCCATATCCTGCCACGAATGCTAGATGAAGTCCCAATCCTGCTCCATAATAAAAACTACCTTTCTCGAAGATGTGTTTTCTCAGAAAATCGAATCGAGGAAATAGGAATGCGAGTTTCGACTCTCCACCTACTGCGAAAGCCATATTACCTTCATATTGTATCCTCGAAGAATCTCTGCTTACCTTATTAACTTCTGAATTTGATATAGATTGTGCATTTCCTAAAAGAGGAAAAATGAGAATCAATAACAGTATAAACAATCGCTGTACATCCATTTTCTAGGCTGTAAACTGAATATTTCTATAAATATCGCTGACTGCAAGGTGGCTACCGAGCGAAGGAATATTGAGTACTTGGTCAAGCTCGGTTAGTGTGGTCAATGTCCACTCATTATCTGAGGTGCGAAGAAAAGATTTGACGTCGATTTCATCCTGTGCTACGAATATGCATTGATTCAAAGATGGAAGCAGTTGGTATCGAAAAAATTTGGTGGTCTTATCGCACTTTTTAGTAGAAGGGGAAAGAATTTCAAAAGTAACAGTCGGATGTTTGATAATAAGTGGGTCTTCATTGGGTTGGCAAGTGGTAACAATATCAGGGTAGACATACCGCTTTTTTTCTAGTAGCTCTGTCAGTACGTTTTCATCATATAGTTCGCATCTCGTTTCATCGAACTCAGGTGTTTCTATTTGACGAATGATGTTGCGTTTAATGCGGTTGTGAGCTTTAGTAGTCGCTTCGATCGGGATGATCTGACCATTCAAATATTCATGTCGAATATCGCTATTTTTCTCCTGTTCCAGGTAGGTGTCAAATGGTGTAAACTCCTCTAATTTCAGTGCTTCATTCATAAGGTTGAATTACGTTTGAGTTTTCTCACGATGTACGTTTCACAATAAATATACATCATAAAACAGAAATTAGGTTGATCTGAGTTGCATATATAGTCTGAGTTCAATAAAAAAATTGTATCCTTTCCCAATAGCTTCCGAGGTATCGGAGCAAATTTATTTATTTCACATTGCTTACAAATTTCTGCTTACTTTTGATATCCAAACAAATGCAAGATTGAAAAGTCCCACCAAATGATAAAACAAACCAAAACAACACTAGAAGAAGCGCACGAAGCCTTACACACGTACTATGGTTACGATAGTTTTCGCCCTTTGCAGGCGCAAGTGATCGAGAGAATTTATGAGGGAAAAGATGTGGTGCTGCTGATGCCAACAGGTGGTGGGAAGTCAGTTTGCTTCCAAATTCCTGCCATCACCATGTCAGGGACAGCGATAGTGGTATCGCCTTTGATTTCTTTGATGAAAGATCAGGTAGAATCGCTCAAAGCTATCGGTGTCAAAGCAGCTTATCTAAACAGTTCTCAAAGCAGTAGTGAGCAGCGCGAGATCGAAGAAGGGCTGTATGATGGCAGCTATGACTTGCTGTATGTATCGCCAGAAAAGCTATTGTCCAAAGAGTTTTTTCTAGCCTTGCCCCGCTTGGAAATCAATTTGTTTGCGATAGATGAGGCGCACTGTATTTCGAGTTGGGGGCATGACTTCCGACCGGAGTATACGCAGTTGCAGTTTCTAAAAAAGCAATTTCCACACATTCCCATCATCGCTTGTACGGCGACGGCAGATCGAGTGACGCGCAAAGATATATCGAAGCAACTCGCCATGCCCAAACCCAAATACTTCATCTCTTCTTTTGACCGTCCCAATTTATCGCTAGAAGTCCGTCCGGGCATCAAGCGATTTGAGCAGATTCTGGAATTTCTAGATCGTCACCCCAATCAGTCAGGCATCGTATACTGCCTAAGCAAAAAGAGCACCGAAAATATCGCGATGAAGTTGCGCAACCAAGGCTATGTCGCTTCCGCCTATCATGCCGGGATGCCAAGTGCAGAACGCTCGCGTATCCAGGAGGAATTCATTAAAGACGAAACGCCCATCATCTGTGCAACCATTGCTTTTGGGATGGGGATCGACAAGTCCAATGTGCGCTGGGTCATTCATTATAATTTGCCCAAAAATTTAGAAAGCTACTATCAAGAAATCGGGAGAGCTGGTCGCGACGGAGCAGAAGCGGATACCATGTTGTTTTACAGTTATGGAGATGTCACCAATTGGCAACGCATCATAGAAGACAACGAAAGTAGCCAAAAAGAAGTCAAAGTCAGCAAGCTTCAACGGATGCAGCAGTATGCCACTGCGCTCTTTTGTCGTCGGAAAGTACTGCTCAATTACTTCAGCGAAAACCGTCGAGAAGACTGCGGCAACTGTGACGTTTGTCAAAATCCACCAGAATATTTCAACGGGACGATATTGGCACAAAAAGCACTTTCTGCCGTCTACAGAATGCGAGAAAGCGTAGGTGTGAATCTACTAATCGACGTGCTTCGGGGTTCGCAGCGAAAGGAGATTTTTCAAGCCGGATTTCAGCATATCAAAACCTTTGGGCAAGGACGGGAATACAGCTATAACGAGTGGCGGTACTATTTGGAGCAATTGCTCAATCAAGGATTCCTAGAAATCGCTCATGAAGACGGACGAAAGATAAAATTGACAGCCGCAAGCCGAGCCGTATTGTTTGAAAAAATGCCTGTCCAACTCGTCAAATTGGTGACTGCCAAAGAGCGAACCGAACAAGCCAAAGCGAAAGTCAAACAACAGCGTCAGCCCAGCAAACGCCCGCGCGTACGCGACGGTCTATTCGATCACTTGCGACAGTTTCGTGCCAAATTGGCGAGAGAAGAAGGTGTGCCGCCTTACATTGTCTTTTCGGATGCGACATTAGAGGAAATGGCAGCCACGCGACCGACTCAAGAGGTTAATATGAAGCGTGTCAATGGCGTAGGACGATTGAAGTGGGAAAAATTTGGAGAAGCATTCATTTATCAGATCGAGGTCTACTGCGAAGAGCATGAGCTGGAAACCAACATCTTGCCTGCTCCATCGGAAGCCGTTTTTGTCAAAAAGAAAAAGACGCCAAAAGTCAATACCCATCAAGTGACTTTAGAGCTATTTGAAGCTGGACATGATTATCAAGAAATTGCCAAGCAGCGCGAACTGACAACCAATACGATTCTGGGTCATTTGATGAAGCTGAAAGAACAAGGTAAAGTCAATATGGATTTCCGAAAATTGATAGATATTGATGAGTATGAGCGTGTCATCGCACTGCTGCCGGACATGGAAAAACCATATCGTCTAGGCGAAATTTTCAAAGCTTTGGACAATCAAGTGAGTTTTGACACGATTCGAATTGCGCTTTATTTGTATGAGGAAAAGTAATCAGAGAGCGAAGTCGCATCGGCTCCAACTGAGTCAGAAGACGATACGCAAGGAGTGTGGCAGATGTTAAAAATCTATTAGCGTTCCTTTTCAGCACCAACAAGGGCGAAATGAAAGACGTTTTGGGTTCAAAATCAAAACACTATGTACATCCGAACGACACTTCTTCTGGCTTTTATCAGCTTTAGTTTATCTTCAGTTGCCCAAAATTTCCAACCAGCTTTCAAGCTCTACGCCAATCTCCAATATGTAAGCAGCGATCCACTACCACCACTCATCGGCTTACCGACTAGTGCTTTCCGCCTCAAAGGCATCACACCTGCCGTACAATGGTTTAGCGAAGAGAAATGGGCGTATCATGAAGTAGAATTATCCAATTTTCGGATACGAAACAGCCAAGCACAACTCTCTGATACCAAAGAATTTTTGATCGGTGGTCGTTATGAATATGGTCGTGTTTTAGACTTGAATTATGATGAAGATTTGCTCTTTTTTTTGGGGGCTTCTGCTCGTTTCTTCTTTTATGATCGTCTGGAAACGCCCAATGTGAGTACGCGCGTAGAAGAGCGACGCAGCGATACCAAAGTCGTGTTGGGTGTCGTACCACGTGCTCAATATCGTCTGAATGAACGTTTTTCAATTGATTTGAACATCGTCGTAAGTGCACTTTCCATAGGTTGGGAAAGACGTTATGTAGACAATCCACTCTTGTCAGTCGCTTCTCGCTCACGCACCAATTTTTCGACTGATTTTCATCTACTCAGCAACATAACGACACGTTTGGGCGTGATCTATCATTTGTAACGACCGCATTCATTCCGTATGTTCAGTTTTTTTACACAAATCACAAGCACTAAATTCTAGCCTCGACGTTTCCTTCAAGAATATTTAATCGCCTTCATCCCTTTTTTCTCTATTTTAGCGTTTAGGTAGTTGTAAGGTAAACGAGGATTTCATCTGTACTTCATTTTCCCTACATCAGCTATCTTCAAATTAAAGAACGTGAAATAAATAAATTTGTATTGTTGAGAAATAGTCAAATGGATACGCAACGTAGTCAGTAACTTTTTGGCTATTTCTCAACGCTAAGAATGTAAATTTTTTATTGAACTCAGACTAATTATACTCTATGATTCGATTATTTACGCTTTTATTCATCAGTATTGCTTTTTTTGGCTTATCGTCTGCTCAAGCTCAAATTTCCTGTGACTATACATTAAGATTATTAGATCGCTTTGGTGATTCTTGGAATGGAGCTGCTCTTCAAGTGACCATCAATGACAGTGAGCCGCTTGTCTTTTTCCTAACAGAAGAAGATGGCGAAGAGGCAGAATTTCCTTTCATCGTTACGACTGGCGACAGCATTCAGCTAGAATTTTTCTCTGGCTCTTTTGACAGCGAAGTGGCTTATTTTTTGCTAGATGCCGAAGGCAATGAGCTATTCATGGATGGTCCAAATCCATCTACAGGTATTGTTTATACGGACGAAGCTGTTTGTCCTTCTTGTCCTGCGCCTCCGATTAGCGAAATTGATGTCTTCAATACGCGTGCTGAATTTGTAGACGTCACCTGGTTAGCGCCTGACCCGGGTGGCAGTTACATATTACAATATGGTGCAGTAGGATTTAACCCTGATTCCGCAGGTCAAGTGGTGACTGTTGCGAATGATACTGCTCGATTGGGAGGTTTGCTGGAAAAAACCATGTACGATCTATACATCACAGGTATCTGCACCAATGGTGATACCAGCCAAATTGCAGGGCCAGTTCAGTTTGAGACAGTCTTTAAAAATGATGTTGGTATTGTGGCGATTCCGAGTCCGATATCTGACTGTGGCTTGATGAGTGTAGAAACAGTGGAGGTGACGCTACAAAACTTCGGTGCCAATCCGCAGACGTTGATTCCTTTCGATTTTAGTATCAATGGTGTCCCGGCTGGAGTTAGTATGCCTTTTGATGGCGTCTTCACGGGCGTACTCGGCAAGGACAGTACGTTCACGACTGAGTTCGATTTGCGTGCGCCAGTGGGTGATCCAGATCGCTATGTAATTCAAGCTTGGACGGCTTTAGAGGAAGATAGCGATATGACGAATGATACTTTTGAGATTGTGGTCTTGAGTATTCCTTTGGTAGAAGAGTATCCTTATTTCACTGATTTGGAGGAAGGATTTGATGGATGGCGCGTCGATGAAGAAAATAGCGTCAATTCGAGTTGGGCAGTCGGTACGCCTGATTTTGGTAATTTGACGAGTGCCGTTAGTGGCGACAATGCTTGGTTGACCGGCTTAGATACTACCTACAACAACAACGAACTTTCCTATCTCGTCTCGCCTTGCTACAATTTTACGAGCTTGACAGAAGATCCACTCATTCGTTTTTCCTACTATGTCGAAACAGAAGCTTGCTGTGATGCAGCTTGGGTAGAGTTGAGTTTGGATGGTGGCGAAAATTGGGAGAAGGTATTGGCGAGCGAAGATGCACGCAACTGGTACAATGATGTAGCCAATCAAAGATGGCGCGGCAATGGGCGAGAGCAAGGGAGTTTAGATCCTGCTTGGGCACCTGCTTCTTCTACTTTGATCGGTGCAGCCGGGAATGAAGATGTACGCGTTCGTTTTGTGTTTTCTTCTGACTTCTCGACGGCTAGGAATGGCTTTGGGGTAGATAATTTATTCATTTCAACGCCACTAGAAAACGATTTGGCAGGTATAGAAGTCCGCAATACATCAGAGGAAGATTGTGGGGAAGTGCGCGATGAAATTGAGTTTATCTTTAGCAATTTCGGTACGACACCTCAGTCCGGTATCGACATTTCTTATCAAGTCAATGACGGCGAGATCATTACTCAGCCGCTCAACGATAATATCGAAATTGATCCTGGTCAAACAGTCGGTATTACCTTCGATGTGCCTTTCAACTCCGCAGAAGCCAACAGCTATACCATACTCGCTTGGGTTACTGTCACCAATGACGAATTTGTACTCAATGATACAGCACGTTTCGTCTTTTCACCGATCAATGATATTCCATTCGTAGAAGATTTCGAGCGAGGAACATTGCCGGAAGGTTGGGAAGTCGTAGATGAGATCGCGCCCGTAACAACTGGACATGGTGCGCCTTCCAATGTATTGTCGGACAATCTTTGGCGCGTCGATACGCGATTTGAAGCCTTTTCTCCTGTCTTCGGACCCATCGAAGCCGGCGACTCTTTGACCTTTGATTATCGCTACGTCAATTTTGGTGGAACAGGTAGTTTTGAAAAAGAATTGAGCGACGGTGATTCTTTGGTCGTCTATCTTTCGACCGATTGCGGTATCAACTATGACCTAAAAGTCTTGCAAATAGACTCTAGTAACCACATGATTAGCAATAATTTGGCGCAGCAGGTAATTTACTTGGATGATTATGATCTTGTAGGTGAAAATATCAAAGTTTTCTTTGCCGCTTATTGGGGCAGTGGTGATTACTTCTTAGATATTGATAACGTTGGGATTTTGCGTTGTCCGCCGGATTTGGGCTTATCTGTCAATGTGGTAGATGAAACGCGTAGCAATGCAGCAGATGGCAGTATCTCTATCGATCCTAGCGATGGCGAGTCACCTTACACCTATAAATGGAGCAATGGCGCGACCACAAAAGGGATATTTAATCTAGAGGGCGGCGTCTACGAAGTGACTGTGAGCGATGCTTTTGGATGTTCCGAAGTCATTTCCGTCACTGTTAATACGACTGTTTCCACACAGGCGATTCGTGATCTGACTAAAGCACAACTGGCACCGAATCCTACAAATGGGCAAGCGACTTTCTTCCTAGAATTTGCGAGTATCAAAACGGTAGATATTGCTATTTTCAATGCTTTTGGACAGCGTGTGCAACAATTGCCACAGCAAATGGGACGCAGTTTGCAACCGATCATTGATCTATCTAATCAGACTAGTGGCTGGTATTTTGTGCAGTTACAAGTGGATGGGCAAGTACATACAGAGCGGTTGTTGTTTGTGAAAGAATAGGAAGGTTAAAGTTAGGAACTAACTTCGAGTTAGCTCCTAACTTCTTCATC
Source organism: Bacteroidota bacterium (assembly GCA_038749535.1). Taxonomy (GTDB): domain Bacteria; phylum Bacteroidota; class Bacteroidia; order Chitinophagales; family Saprospiraceae; genus JAAUTG01. Next base: position 2,688 of record JBCDHX010000121.1, on the reverse strand, counting down.
TGCTCATTTTTATCCAACCTTCTCAAAATATCTCCTTTCTACAGACGTTAGGAAATCATGCAATCAGATAGCGTAAGCAACCGCTTCCTAAATTGAAATTTTAGCAAGTAGGATTTTGTACTATCTTTGAACTCAGTATTATATGAGTTCAATAAAAAATTTACATTCTTAGTGTTGAGAAACAGCCGAAAAGGAAACGTATTATAAATAGTAGCCTTTCGGCTGTTTCTCAACAATGCAAATTTGTTTATTTCACGTTACATAGTTGATAAAGCACAGCACACCTTTTGAAAAAATGACATTGCCTTATTAATCTAATGCCGATTGAACGGTCAATCAGCATAGACCAAAGAGCACAATTATTTATCTTTAAATCGTAGTCTTTACTGGCAAAAACCGATCACAACATCTCTGCTACTACAAAGACTATCATTGAACAACTGCCCAATATGAAGAAGATCTTTATCACTCTGCTGATCGCTGCCGTCGGTTATACGGTGCAGGCGCAAGATATTCACTTCTCTCAATTTTACTTATCGCCCCTCAATCTCAATCCTGCCATGACAGGCGTCATGAACTGTAATGTTCGCTTGACTGCCAACTATCGAAATCAGTGGGCGAGTGTCTTACGCGACAATGCCTTCACGACTTATTCTGTCGCTTACGATCAGAAGATTCCGGTAGGTCGCTACGATTACTTCGGTATCGGTGGTGTTTTTTGGGGAGATCGCGCTGGAGAGTCCAATTTCTCTACCACTACTGGAAAACTCGCGATGTCTTACAGCAAGCGCATGGGTGGTTATCGCGACAAAAGTCACTACCTCGTAGCTGGTGTGCAAGGTGGTGTAGCACAGCGAAGCATCGACTTCCTGAACTTGCGCTGGCCCAATCAGCATGATGGTGAAGGGGGATTTGATCCTTCTATTGCTTCTGGCGAAGATGGTCTGACCACAGACAATTTCTTGTTTGCGGACTTCGAGGCAGGACTACTATGGTTCACGGTCTTCAATGAAAACAGTAACTTTTACATTGGCGGTGCGTTTCACCATTTGAATCGTGCCAATCAATCCTTCTACGAGGGTGGTGAAGATTTATTATACAGCCGTATCACAGGTCATGCAGGCGGTGAGTTCATGGTCAACCGAAAATTTGGGTTGGTGCCGGGCGTCATCGTGATGAAGCAAGGGCCTTCTTTCCAAACCAATGCTGGAACGAGTTTGAAGTTCTTGCTAGGCAATTCGCGTTTCAACTACCAAGCTTTCCAAATCGGAACGTGGGTACGTGTCGCGAATCGCTATCAAAATGAAGAGAGCAAGGAAGGATTGGGTATCTTGACAGATGCTGCGATCTTGTCGACTCGCTTTGATTATAATGATTTTAGTTTTGGACTGAGCTATGATATCAATATTTCGCCTCTAGCAGCAGCTAGTGGTGGCAATGGTGGTTTTGAGTTTGCTTTGGTCTATAAAATATGCGGACAGGAGCGCAGAAATGTGTATTGTCCCCGGTTTTAGATTCTTCCTTTCCATCAACCAATCAATACCCTATAAGACTGTACTCTGGAGTATCGTCTTCCCACTCAGTCGGAGACGATGCGATTGAAATAATATCTTACAAAACTCAACTGCTCATTTAAAAAGAAGCAGTTGAGTTTTACCTCTTACTCCTCTCCCGATAGCTATCGGGATCACCCTCACAGCTAGTTTTCTGCTTATTTACTACCGTATAGCTATCAAACTCGTTTGTCAGACGCAGTTTGCGACACACTTATTTCAGAAATTTTAAAATTTGCGCTTACTTCGCGCATCTCATTTTTAGGGATTAGATATATTATAAAAAGCCTATTATGTTTGGTAACAACAACACTTCAAAAAAGAAAGAAATGATGAAAACGAGTAGCAGCAGTGCTCCTTCTTCCAATGGATTGAATAGTTTGGTGAATGGCACGAAAGTAGAGGGAAATATCTCTTCGGATAGTGACATCCGCGTAGATGGCGCTATAAAAGGAACATTGAATTGCAAAGCGAAAGTCATCATTGGTCCTACTGGAATGGTAGAAGGCGAAATTTATGCAGAAAATGCCATGATTGAAGGTCGATTTGAAGGCATCCTACAGATCAATGAAGTCCTACACATCACAGAGCAAGCGCGTGTGACGGGAGAGATTAGTGCTTCTAAGTTGGTCGTGCAACCGGGTGCGGTCATCAATGGTTCATTCGATATGAGTGGCAATACGGCTAAAGCAAAAAGTAACGGTGCACTAAAATCCGGCGAATCTGCTAAAAAAGTAGCTAGTGCCGTCAGCAAATAAACCGACATCGGAACGTTCTGACGATTCTTCACCAAAGAAATCTACCAATGCCTACTTGAAATACAGTGGTATGGCATTTCAAATGGGTGCAGTCATCCTTGTGGGTGTACTTATCGGTCGCCAACTAGACAAGTACTTTGAGACAGAGCAACCGCTCTGGACAGCTGGATGCGCGCTCTTTTTTACGCTGGCAGCTATTTATTATGTAGTGAAGGATGAGTTGTAATTTCAGATATTAGACGGTAGACAATAGATAGCTTGTCCCGAATTTCGGGGTTAGACAGCTTCTGCAGTAATCTGTAAATCAGCTCAATACATCTCGGCTGATACTTATTACAAACAGCATCTCATATCTCGATTTGAAGTGTGGGCTGCTG
>JBCDHX010000120.1:0-19020 GCA_038749535.1 Bacteroidota bacterium | reverse complement strand
CCGCTTGCGGGGCCAAAATGAATAGCCCGTCGGCTTTGCCTGTCCCGACTCTCGGGGAGACAAATACCATGCTCATGTCGCTGAAAAATTGAATCATTTGATAAATCAAAGAGCAAAAAGGAATTTGATGCGTTTGCCCTACCTTTTAGAGGATTCTATACAAAGTAAGTCGCCAAAGCCATGTACGGCAAACAGCATCTATCTGAACAACCGGAACTGCAAGAATACCTCTCTCTTTCTATGTCCAAATTGTCCAACAAAGTAGTGCGCCAAACCGACAGATTTGTTATTGTAGAAGCAACAGATGCTCATCATTTATTGCAAGAATTGACTGTCCCTGCATTGGCACTAAAAGGAAAAGAAGACTACGTGCCTATCTCGGATGCGATTCCTTACACTAAAGTAGAAGGTGGTCATGTCAGTCCACTAGAAGTGCCGAAAGCGGTGTTTGAGATGATACAGAAAGTGCGCGATTTGTAAGAAATGCTCGAATCACTTAATAAACTGAATCGTCAGCGGATAGTGATATACTTCCCCTTTGGAAGCTTTGATGGCGCCCATAATCATCACGACGAGCTGAAAAATCGCAAACCCAACAAGCACAACTCCTAGCAAAATAGCCGTTATCGGCAAGCCTGCACCTTCTCCATCTGCTGCTGCATTGCTTGCTATCGTCCCGAAAAACAGTACAAAAAATAAAAGCCCCAGCCCAATCATATACAGCGTATAGCTGATCTGAAAATTGACGGCTGCTTTGCCGTTTTCATCGACAAAAGGAGATTGTATTTTCTTGAGTTGCCACATGATGAGCGGCCCAAAAATATTGCCAAACGGAATAATCCCACCTGCCAGTCCCAAAATATGCGTCAATGCACCCCAAGTGCGTTCTTCTGAGCGTACTGCTTCCATGATTTATTTTTTGCTGCTAAATTAGAAATTAAGCCGAAGGGAAAACAAAAAAGTCGATCAAGGGTGCAGTTTTAAGCATTAAAACTATTCAAAAAGCTACCCCACAAATACCTAAAACCCTTTCCTCCTCGTTACAACACCACTCCCTAGTACAGCTCAACGATTTATATCATTTATTCAGTCAGCTGCACGCTCCATCCGCACTATTAATATTCAATATCCAACAGCTGGCATAAGTTGACTTTATTCAATATGCTACATTTGAGAAAACTACTACTGATACTCAGCAGCAGCCTTTTTGTGGGTTTGCTATCCGCACAAGTCACCGTGGAAATCATCATCGAGGAAGGCAACGCCACGTCTGACTGCCGTGATTTTGTGGGACCGCCGGAGCACGTTTGGAGTGTCGATGTCGCCGATCAAGGTTGGGTGGATTTTGATGCGGAGGGCAGTTGTGATCGGTTGCAGTCATTGCCTTTTGTTGCCTATCGTGCTACTTTTGATTGTCCTTCAGACATTCCGACGGATATTCCGATACGGTTTCGTGGCTTTGAGAATAATCCCGGCACAGGCAACCCGTGTAGCAACATCCGCCCCAATGACTGCCTAGCAGAAACAAGCGCAACATTCAATTTTCCAACAGCGGGCGTCAGCGAAACCAGCACCATTACTTTGCCCACTGGTGGAGAGGCAGAAGGATTTGCACGATTTACGATGTGGACGAGTGGGCTGTTCATAGGTGGACAAAATGATGTGCCTTGTACAGCGATAGGTTTGGGGGTTATAGAAGGAGGAACTTCTGTAGGAGATGCTAGTCGGAGTGTCTTTAATAATTTTTGTGGGACATACTCGCCCGGCGAACCCGACCCTTCCACCGTCAATGCAGGATGGTGGAATAATGTGGGCGTTTGGTATACTTTCCGTACCAATGACAATCCCGGCGACCGCTTCCAGATCATCGCCAATAGCGACCCTGATGAAACAGGAGATCCTGTTTTCCTACAAGTAGGCTTGTATAGAACGAGTGATAACACGTGTACAGGAGATTTTATCTATATCGACGGGAGCGGTGGTAGCAATAGCGATACAGATTTGAGTGAGCAGTTTGAATTTTCCTGCGATGAGCCACTCCTTCCCAATACAACTTACTACATTCTGATAGATGGCGTCACGGATACGCAAGAAGATTTGTTCGGCAGATTCGGTTTACAAGTCAATGCTTTTGACTATATGCCGACTATGGTTGATACGATTATTTGTGCAGGGGAAACGTTGGAAGTTTTTGATGATGTATTCGATGAAAGTGGGACATACACTTCGGCAACACAGGTCGGATTTGACTGTGATTCTGTGGTCATCACCAATTTGGTTGTACTTTCTCCACTTTTGGTCACTTCGACTCAACTTGCCGTTGCTAGTGCAGAAACTGCGCCCGATGGTTTTGTACAAATAGATGTGGAAGGCGGTAGTGGCACCTACGAGATTACTTGGTCAGATGGAGGTACGGGTGCACAGCGTGGGGATCTCGTAGGAGGCGAAACGTATACAGTCATCGTCACAGATGAAGCTGGATGTACAGCAGAGATAAGTGTAACTGTAGAATTTACCAATTTATTGACCGCACAAATAAGCAGCGATACTTTGAATTGTTTTGGCGATCGAAACGGTCGGTTGGTGATTCGGGTGCAAAATGGGGAGCCGCCTTACGACTATGTTTGGCAGAGCCGGACAGATATTCAGCAGAGTGGGACTGGTACGATCAGAAGCGAAGAAGATATCGCTGCCTTGACGAATTTGCCAGCCGGAGAATATGATATCCGAATCAATGATGGGGTAAGTCCAGAAGTCGTTTTGATCGGTGTAGTTGTGCAGCCGGATGAGTTGATTGCAGCGATCACGGCACAGCAAGCGATTTCTTGTTTTGAAGCTTGCGATGGTGAAATAGAAGTGACTGTCAGTGGAGGTACAGCACCTTATAATTTAGGCATTCCGAACCAAGCAGACGACAGCAACATAGCTTTCGTCGATAATCTGTGCGCAGGTACATTCACGACTTTGATTACAGACGACAGAGGCTGTAGCACTAGCTTGCAAGCTACTTTTGAAGAACCTGAACCGCTTTCTATCACCGCTACTAATGTCCAAGATGTCAGTTGTTTTGGTAACGCAAATGGTAGCATCACTGTAGAAAGTAATGGAGAAAATGTCAGTTACAGCTGGGACAATGGCGAAACAGGAGCGACCATCGAAAATCTAATTGCCGCCACTTATGAAGTCAACGCCATAGACGAAAATGGCTGCGAAGCGACGACTGTTTTTGTCATCAATCAACCCGATGCTCCTTTGGTAGCTAGCATAGAAGTAGTCAAAGCAATCAGTTGCGCCGATACAAATGACGGCATCCTCAGCGTGAGTACTGAAAATGCCAATGGTGACGTCAGCTATGATTGGAGCAATGGACAAGCCACTGTCAATATTCAAGATCTAGCAGCAGGCAGTTACAGCGTCATAATAACAGACGAAAATGGCTGTACAGCAGAAACCACTGCTCAACTTTCTGCACCAGAACCCATCGCGGTCAGCTTTAGTACAGAAGACATCGGCTGTCTAGATGTAGATAATGCGGGAGCAATCTTGATCGATAATATCAGCGGCGGACGTTCGCCTTATCAAGTATCTACGGATGGCATTCTTTTTCAAACACGAGATCGCATTTCCAATCTATTCGAAGGAACCTATGATCTGATTGTTCGTGACAATAGCGGATGTGAAGTGACAGAAACAGCCACCATTGCCGGGCCTCCGGAAGTGACGGTCAGTTTGGGAGATGACTTGATTGTTCGTCTTGGCGATAGAGTGTTGCTGACTGCTTTCACGAGTGCAGTTGCGCCTGTTTTTAGCTGGGAAAGTAGTGATACGCTGAGTTGTAAAGATTGTAATGAGCAGGATCTCATGCCCATGCAAAACACGACTTACGCGGTCACAGTTATCGACGAATTGACTCAGTGCAGCGCGACAGATCGCATAGAAGTTCTAGTCGATGACACGCGTGAACTCTACGCACCCAATGTCTTCAGTCCAAATGGCGACAACGTCAATGATCGCTTTACACTTTATGGTGGTACAATGATCACCGACATCAATAGCCTACGCATATTTAATCGACGTGGACAGCTCATTTTTGAAGGCTTCAATCTGAGTCCGAATGATGAGAGCCAAGGCTGGGATGGTATTTTTGGTAATCAATTTCTCCCAGCGGATACTTATCTCTATTTCGCCGAAGTCACTTTTATAGACGGAAAAATGATGGAGTATAGTGGTGATGTGGTGCTGGTGCGGTAAATGCTAGGGTTATAGGATAGGAACGCGGATCAAACGGATTCGACAAATCAGAACGGATTTTTTTTTGATAGAAATGAATCAGAAATCTGTGTAGATCAGTTCCATCTCCACGAAGTATAGGGACAAGTGCGTTCCCATCCTAATTATGCAGTAAGTAGTTGAGGGTAGTAAGTTATACACATCAACGGTTCTTTATCCATCTACTAATTTCTATTCTTTTATATTTGCCCCCAATCGAATACAATCATAATGACCGTAGGCGTAATTGGGGCAGGAAGTTTTGGTATGGCAGTGACGCAATTACTATCGCATAACGCAGAAGTCCTCATATTCAGTCGCAAACAAAAAGTGGTTGATGCCATCAATATCGATCATCACTTTATGGGCATGAACTTAGCCAAAAATATCAAGGCTAGCTCGGACGCCAAAGCTGTCACTCAGCAATGTAACCTCATCTTTCCCATCGTTGCATCTGAGAATTTTCGGAAGATGCTCAAGCTCTTTTCGCCCCATTTGACGCCACATCATATCCTCATACATGGAACAAAAGGACTGGATGTCTACTACGGAGATAAGGCAGAAAAAAACTCCGTGCACGTCTACAGCATGAGCGAAGTCATCCAGCAGGAAACAAATGTCCTTCGCGTCGGCTGTCTCTCCGGTCCCAATCTAGCAGCAGAAATCATGGAAGGGCAACCCACTGCTACGGTTGTTGCCAGCGAATTTGACGAAGTAATCGAAATTGGTAAGAAAGTCTTATCCAGTGATAGGCTACACGTCTATGCTTCTCATGATATCAGAGGTGCGGAGTTGGCAGGCGCGCTGAAGAATGTGGTTGCTATTGGGTCGGGCATTTTGAAAGGAATGGGATTGGGAAAAAATATACAGGCTGTCCTCATCACACAAGGTTTGCACGAAATGATTCGTTTTGGAAAAGCAGTCGGTTCGCCCCAAGATGCTTTTCTGACAGTGGCAGGCATTGGTGATTTGATCGCGACGACGACCAGTAAGAAAAGTAGAAATTATACCTTTGGCTTTCGATTGGGATCCGGTGAAAGTGTCGATGAAATCGAATCGGCTAGCGAAGAACTAGCAGAAGGCGTCCGTACCGTCGAAATTTGCAAAGCTTTGGCGGATTATTACGACCTTCGCGTCCCTGTTTTCAATGCCTTTTATAGAATTATTATAGAAGGCGAAGACAAGACCGAAGTGATTGATACGTTGATTAAAAACCCCTACTAATCAGACTTTAGACATTAGATGATAGACTTTAGACGAATGAATATCATTCATACATCATCATCCATCATTCATATATTATCATGTTGAAACGAATACTTCCCCACATTATAGCAATCGCCAGTTTTTTGGTCATCAGCATCGCTTACTTTGCACCTCAGCTGCAAGGTAAAGTACTACGTCAGGGTGATATTGTACAAAACAGAGGCATGGCAGAAGAGCATCGTTCCTTAGCGAAAGAATTGGGCGAACCCATTCTTTGGACGAATGCGATGTTTGGTGGAATGCCGACTTATCAAATTACGACTGTACAAGACGGCAATTTGCTGCGCTTCGTCAATCGAGCCTTTCACTTTGGTTTTCGGGACCCGATTGGGTTGTTTTTGACCAGTATGATTTGCTTTTATATCCTCATGATGAGTCTCAATGTCAATCCGTGGATCGGCATGGTCGGCTCGATTGCTTTTGGACTCACCACGAATAACTTTGTCCTCTACGAAGCCGGGCATTTGACCAAAATACAAACCATCGCTTTCATCCCGCTCATCGCAGCAGGCGTCATCAATGCCTTCAATCGGAAATATCTGCTCGGTGGACTGCTATTCGCCCTCGGCGTCGGACTCAATATTTTCGCCAATCACGTCCAGATGAGTTACTACTTCTTCTTGACGCTGGTGGTATTTGGTGTGGCACAGTTGATTATTGATGCCAGAAAAGGAGAAATAGTAGCGTTTGGGAAGGCAGTAGGGGTGTTGTTGATTGCCGGATTGATCGGTATTGGCTCTTCGGCGAGCAACTTACTGACCACTTACGAATATTCTCAATCGACGATGCGTGGCGCACCCATTTTGGAGCAAGAACGTACAGCGGGAACAGCGACGAGCAGTAGCGAAGTAGAAGGACTGGACTGGGAGTATGCGATGACGTGGAGCAACGGAACGCTAGACTTATTTTCTACCTTCATCCCAAGAGTGAATGGTAGCTCTGGTGCTGAGCCTTTGGGTAGCGACTCTGAATTTTATAAAGATTTGCGTCGAAAAGGTGCACAATTGGGTGGCGAGGTAGCTGCGCCTTTGTATTGGGGTGCATTGCCATTTACGAGTGGGTCACCTTACTTCGGTGCGATCATTGTTTTTCTGTTTATTTTAGGTTTGTTCTATGTGAAAGGTGCTGTGAAATGGTGGTTGGCATTGGGAGTAGTCTTGACGTTCATTTTATCTATGGGGATGAATATGGCAGGTATCAATAAGTTACTTTTCGATACGCTACCTCTACTGAATAAATTTAGGACACCCAATTCAGTCTTGAGCGTCACGGCCGCTTTAGTGCCTATCTTGTCTATGTTGGCATTGGTGACGGCCTATCGTTCTGACAATAAAGAGAGCCTAGTTCGACCATTGTATATCAGTGCAGGTATTGCTGCGGCGATTGCATTGTTTTTCGCTTTTGTAGGACCAGGAATGTTTGATTTTGCTGCACCAGGTGATGCTCGATTGACACAAGCTGGATATGATGTGAGTGCTATACAAGCAGATCGTGCGACCGAGATGCGAAGTGACGCGTTGAGGACTTTGATATTCGTTTTGTTAGGAGCTGGTTTGCTTTGGGCGTATTTGAAGGGCAAATTGAAATTTGTCTGGGTGGCGGCTGGTATTGGATTGTTGACGACCGTAGATCTATGGCAAGTCAATCAACGCTACATCAGCAAAGACGACTTTGTAACACGCAATAACTACAATACAGCTTTCAATCCGCGTCCTGTCGATCAACAAATCATGTCAGCAGAACCCAATCGAGGAACGTATCGCGTCATGGATGTCACGATTGATGTTTATAATGCTGCTTCGACCTCTTATTTTCACAATACTGTTGGTGGCTACCATCCTGCTAAGTTACAGCGCATTCAAGATGTCATTGATCGCTATTTGAGTAATAGTTTTAATCAAGAAGTATTGGATATGCTCAATACTAAGTACTTTATCATACAAGGACAGAATAATCAACCTCAAGTTCAACAGAATCCCGGTGCACTCGGTAATGCTTGGTTTGTAGACACCATTCGTACTGTACCAACTGCCAATGCTGAAATTGATGCTTTAGCGACTATCAATACTGCGACAACAGCCGCTATTCATCAAGAATATCAAGATCAAATTGCTGGTCTTGACCCAAATGCAAATGGTACGATCACCTTCGCTGCTGATCTCTATCGCCCAGACCATTTGATCTACAATACTAACACGAGTAGCGAACAACTCGCTGTTTTCTCTGAAATATGGTATGGACCAGACAAAGGCTGGAATGCATACATAGACGGTGAAAAAGTGTCTTATTTGCGCGCCAATTATCTGTTGCGTGCATTGAAAATCCCGGCAGGTGAGCATAAGGTGGAGTTCATCTTCGAGCCATCCAGTTATGCCAATGGTAAAGTGATTTCTTTAATTTGTTCGGCTTTGATTCTGTTGTCTTTGATTGGTTATTTAGTTTTATTTATGCCAAAGGAATGGAAAGTGAATGAGCCTGTGGTCGTGGAAAAGAAAGCAACGCCTGCAGTGAAGAAACCGACGGCTCGAAAGTCTAAAAAGCGAAAGAAATAGTCACAACTGAATTACCATGTCCACAAAACGCTACTGCTTTGCCTGCGATCTAAAAGATGATCCGGCACTCATTGAGGAGTACAAAAAATATCATGCGCCCGGCAATGCTCGTCCTGCCATCACCAAAAGCATCAAAGATGCAGGCATCACTGATATGTAAATCTATTTGACGGGCAATCGGATGTTTATGATTATGGAAGTCGATGAGACCTTCAGCTTTGAGCGCAAAGCGAAGATGGATGCCGAAAATCCTGACGTTCAGGAGTGGGAACAACTGATGTGGGACTTTCAACAAGAATTGCCTTGGGCAGCCAAAGGAGAGAAATGGATATAACTGGAGCAGCTTTTTCAGTTATAACTGTATTTGTACTATATGACCAATAAAAGCCTCTTAGAAGTCATCTATATTTTTCCTTTCAGTAAGTAACCACCTACACCAGCCGCTCCAGCCCCCTTTCTGTCAACTCTCGTGTCACCGCCTTAATATCCTGCTCCTTCGATTTTGGATAAATTAAAAGCACATTATCATCATCTACGATAATGTAATCACTTAGGTCACGAGCCACCAGCATTTTCCCTTCTGGCAGGCGGACGAGACAGTTGTCAACTTCTTCCAGAAGTCCCTTATTGCCACCCATAGAGTTGCCGTGTTCATCTTTAGGAGACTCTGCGTGTAGCGATGCCCAAGTGCCTAAGTCTGACCAACCAATATCCGACGGAATGGTGTAGATATTTTTAGCATTTTCCATGATGGCGTAGTCCACCGAAATACTTGGTGTGTCCGGATAATGCTTATCGATGAAAGCTTGCTCCCGGTCGCTATTGTACTGGCTTCTACCTTTACCGAGTATATCATAAATCTGTGGCGCGTGTTCCTCAAAAGAGCTCAAAATCGTACTGGCTCGCCATACGAAAATACCGGCATTCCAAAGGTAATTACCAGCAGCTAAATACTGATTGGCGACAGCGAGACTGGGTTTCTCTTTGAACTCATCCACCTTGAAAACACCCAATGCAGGCTGTTTTTCGACATCGTATTTGATATAGCCATAACCAGTATCTGGTCGTGTCGGCGCGATGCCTAGCGTCACCAATACTTCTTCTTCGGCGGTGACTGCTAGTGCCTTTTGGATTTGCTGTAAGAAAGCTTCCTCCTTCAAAATGATGTGATCGGATGGCGCGATGATGAAATTGGCGAGGGGATCGAGGGCGTGGAGTTTGAATGCGGTATACGCCACGCAAGGTGCAGTATTGTTGCGAGACGGCTCACACAAAATTTGATTGTCTGTCAAATCTGGCAGATGTTCTTGGACTAAATGGTGATAAATGTTGTTGGTCACCACAAAAATATTTTCCTTTGGGACGAGTTTTCGGAAACGCTCATAAGTCAATTGTATCAGCGATTTTCCTACACCCAAAATATCCAAAAACTGCTTGGGGCGTGCGGTGCGACTAGCCGGCCAAAATCGGCTGCCGACTCCACCTGCCATGATAGCTACATACGTATTTTCGATCATCTGTTGATACTTTTTGCAATAGTACTGAATTTTTGGAATGAATGTTGCGAAGTGTAAAGATGAACGGACTGGAAAATTGATTAAAACTTATCATAAGGATGAGTAAGGCGGGCGTAGTATATCTTTACGAATTTTCTAAGGTGAAATAACTAAGATGCCCTGTTTTGATTCTTAGCTCAGATTAAAACACCAAAAAGGCAGATTATTATTGAACTCATAAATGCCAAACCAAAATTACCTTAACAACTTATTCGTCAGCCAAAAATGAGGTAAGCGACTGAATGAAGAGAAGTCGCGCATCTTATTTTTGGCTGACCCTTCGAATGAGGTGTTATAATTTTTTTGGCTTACTATTTAAGACCATGAAATTTGTATCAGAAAGTATCATTGAAAACGTTATGAATCAGGCTTCGGATGATGTCGAAGCGCATATCGCTCAGCTACGTGAAAGTCAGCCGATCTTGCTGTCTTACCTCGTCAGCGAGCAATTTGAATTATTGACGACCGAGGAAAAGACCTATTTTATCTATCTGGCGTGGGTTTTGCATGAAGCGACGCAACAAGTTCAGCCGCGTGATACACTCATCGAAGAAGAAGAAATCGGGCAAGCAGAGGAAAAAAACTGGACGCAGATAGAAGCTGGCAATAAAAAAGACTTTAGAGTCATACTAGATCCCTTTTTTGAGACTACAGATCAAGAAGATTTGCTGGCATTCATAGAAGACGCGCTGACAGAGGAGGAAGAAGAGGGCGTATTGACTACTGCCGGAAGAGAACTGATGTTTGTAGGTTTGAAAACGAGTTTGGACGTGCTGATTGGTCATGAATCATAGATTATGAGTCATGATCCATAAACCATGACCTATAAATCATAAAGAAATGACAATAAAAACAATGGCGGAGTTCGCCGCAGAAGGAAAACAACCAGAGATTCTATTTTGGGTCGGTTGTGCAGGGAGTTACGATGATAGAGCGCAAAAAATCATGGTAGCATTTACGAAGATATTAAATGAAGTGGGTATCGAATTTGCCATACTCGGTAACGAAGAGTCATGTACCGGAGACCCGGCGCGTCGTGCAGGCAACGAGTTTGTATTTCAAATGTCTGCGCTACAGAATATAGAAATACTAAATGGCTACGAAATCAAGAAAATTGTGACCGCTTGTCCACACTGTTTCAATACCATCAAAAACGAATATCCTGAACTGGGCGGCAATTATGAAGTCATCCACCACACGCAATTGTTGCAGTCCCTCATCGACGAAGGACGATTGACGCTCAAAGAAGGAGGCGCATTTGAAGGCAAAAAAATCACCTATCACGATTCCTGTTACCTCGGTCGCGGCAATGGTGTCTACGAAGCACCACGTACTGTCTTAGAGTCATTGGACAATCAGTTGGTAGAGCTCAAGCGTAGCCGTAAAAACGGATTGTGCTGCGGTGCCGGAGGTGCCCAAATGTTCAAAGAAGAAGAAGACGGGGCTAAGCGAGTCAACATCGAGCGCATCGAAGAAGTAATCGATAGCGGCGCTGAAATTTTGGCAGCCAACTGTCCTTTCTGTACGGTGATGCTGCAAGACGGACTGACCGGAAAAGGCAAAGAAAATGACATTATGATCTACGACCTGGCGGAGCTGATCGTGGATAATAATAAGTGGTAGATGGTTTGTACTGATAGTGAAGGCTTTACCTCAAAGTAAAGCCTTCACCTTCATGCTCGCCGCAAATATTCTAGTCTGACTTCATCCACCGATTTACATCCTGTCAACGCCATCGTCAACTCAAAATCTGCCAGCAAATTGCGTATGACATCTGTTACTCCTTGCTGTCCGTTGAGTGCCAATCCATACACATAAGGTCTACCCAAACACACTGCCGTCGCGCCCAATGCCAATGCTTTGAAGACATCTGCGCCGCTGCGGATACCGCTGTCCATCAAGACCGGAACTTTGCCGCGCACTTGATCGACAATGGCTGGCAGCGCGTCCAATGCCGAAATCGCACCGTCTACTTGTCGCCCACCATGATTGGAGACAATGATACCATCTACGCCATAATTTAGTGCTTTTTGTGCGTCTTCGGGATGTAAAATACCTTTCAAGAGTATCGGCAAATCAGTTTGCTGTCGCAAAAATGGCAACTCTTTCCAGGTCAGCGAAGGACGAGAAAATATCTGCGTAAACTGACGCACAGCTTTGACGGGACGTTGTGTTTTTAGGTTACTAAAAAAACTGCCAGGATAGTTTTTCATCAACTGGTAAACGGAAAGCAAGGTGTTGTAGTTGAGGTGTCGCTTCGTGGCTTCTTCCTTTTTTGGTTCATCCAGCAATCGCTGAAAAACTGGATCACTCACGTACTGCGCGATGCCTTTCCCTTGCAAAAATGGCAAATACGACAACTCCAAATCACGCGTCCGCCAGCCCAAGATATTGGTGTCTAGTGTGACGACAATCGCCTCATAATCAGCGGCTTCTGCTCTTTTGACAAAACTGCTAATCAGTTCATTCGACTTGCTCCAGTACAATTGAAACCAGCGCGGTGCTTGCGGTGCAGCCTCAGCGATTGATTCCATACTTTTTGACGCTTGATTAGAAACAATCATCGGAATATCGACTGCCGCTGCTGCTTTGGCAACTGCCAGATCGGCATCAGGATGCGCCAATTCCAACACACCGATCGGACACAATAATAGGGGAGAAGACCGCCGCTTTCCCAACAAATCAATCGACAGATCACGTACTGATACATCGCGCAACATTTGGGGGACGATCTGCCATTTTTGGAAAGCAGTGCGGTTGTTGGACATGGTTTGTTCCTTGCCCGCACCTCCTGCGATGTACGCAAAAGCCTCCATAGAAAGTTTCTGTTGTACAGCAGATTCGAGTGTTTCCAGATCCATCGGTATCGTCGGTCGTGTTCCGCTCACTCCTTTTAAATAGATGGATCGTTGTCGGTCGGTTGCGTTTTGTTGCATTCAAGTTAGATTTGCACATTAGATAGATATCAGATTCAAGACTTTAGTCAAAAATATACAGATGCGATACATTATTACACTCAGTCTTATGCTTCTATTGGTCGGTTGTCAAGAAGAACGACCCGATATAGACGCCATCAGTTTGCCGCCGGAAAGTAAACATTTAATTGAAGACAGTCCTCCTTTTTCGCTAAACGAATCTGATTATCGCGACAAAATTCTAGGGCTTCTAGTCGGTTCAGCTATCGGTGATGCGATGGGATCTCCGGTAGAGATGTGGAGTCGGTCAGACATCGCTTTTCGCTATGGTTTCGTTACTGATTTTCTCCTCAATGCGCGTCCAGCAAGTGCAGAAGGACCTTGGGGTAGCAACTTAGTTGCCGGAACAGGTACAGACGATACGCGTTGGAAACAACTGATGGGCGTTTATCTGTTGAAGACAAAAAGTACAAATAATATTTCACCCGAAGGTTTCACAAAGTTTATAGCAGATGCCTATGATGAGTTGCGCCAAGAACTGACGACCGCATCACCATTGGCAGCCGATCGACTAGACAATAGTACACGCTATCTACAGTGGCTACAAGAATGGGTAAAAGTAGCAGCGGCGTATCAAAGTGGGGAGGTAGATGAGTATGCTGATGCAGTCGCTAAGTTTTATGGCGGCGAAATGTCCTGTGCCGGAATGTTGTACGCGCCCATGCTAGGGATTACTCATGCTCAGCGACCACGATCGGCGTATCGAGCAGCCTGGTCGTTGAGTTTGTTTGATATTGGCTATGCCAAAGACATCACCGCGATGACGGCAGCACTGACGGCTGCTGCTTTTGACAGCACGAAAAATACGGAACAACTCCTACAACTGCACTACGATATAGATGAAGCCCGAATGGCAGATAGTCGCCTCATCGGTCGCGTGGTCAATACGATCTACGAGACGGCTTTGCGTGATTACTACAACAGTCAGCAAATAGATAGTGTACAGGTGGAGCGGTCAAAAATACCGACTTACTTTCAAGATCGCCCCTCCAAGTACGAGCAACTGTTGTACTTGTATGATAGGATGCAACCGCAACTGAAATCCATCCCTTTTCATGCGCATGAAATTTACCTTATCAGTCTTTACGCGCTACTGTTTGCGGATGGCGATTTTATGGATGCGATGGTTTTTATCACCAATTTTGGGCGAGACAATGATACTGTCGCAGCCGTCGTAGGGAGTATGATGGGTGCACAACTGGGATATAAAAAACTGCCAAAAGAGCTATCAGCAACAGTCGTTCAAGTACAGAAAGAAAAGCTCAATATTGATCTAATACAGCTAGCTGAAACATTGGGAGATGTCTATTATGAAGTACTTACTCAAAGCGTAACTGACTGAAAATGAACAAAAAGACTAAAAAAAATGAGGTGGTTTCTTTGATACAAACAGAAAATTACGAAATTTGCGGGATGTTCTGATTATCAGATACATAGACGATATTTTGAGCGTTGATGCCATTCGTCGGTTGGTATTTAATGTGAGCTATGTCCTTATCCGGCAAAGATAATTTGATAGCTGTCGTTGCTTGCCATCTGATTTTTTGTTCAATGCTTTTAAGTAGGAATGTATAATCGCCTGACTCAAATTTTTGTGCTTCATTGGGGTACATTAATAGAGTAACAGATAAGATAAGTTGGCGTAGCCGTATGCTTATCTCTTTTTTTGTTAAAATGGCATATACATTTTATCGGAAAAATGTAGCACAATCGTCGTTTCTGCTTTCGAGTCAAGTAAAATTACGAATTGTGTACTCAATCATATTCAATATTTAAACCTGCACTTAGAATGAGGAAAGCTGACTTAGTAGCTGCCATCTCGGAAAAAACTGGTGTACAAAAAGTAGACGTTTTAGTCACTTTAGAAGCATTATTCGCGGAGGTCAAAGACTCTTTAGCGGAAGGCGAAAATGTATACATCCGTGGTTTTGGAAGTTTTATCATCAAGAAGCGAGCGAAAAAAATCGGTCGTCACATCAAGCAGAATAAAGCGATAGAAATTCCGGAGCACTACATTCCGGCTTTCAAACCGGCGAAAGTCTTCGTAGAGCAAGTGAAGGAGAACGTACACGAGCTGCCTTCAAAAGACAAAGGAGACGAGGACGACGATTAAATTTTCTGTCAATAACTAGGTTCTATGAGTAGATTGCAGTGGGGAGTTACTTTTTTTTCTGTTGCCTTGTTTGCACTGTTGTATTTTGGATTTGATGTCAAAACAGATGAACAGCAGCGACAAGCCGCCGTCAGAAGTGCCAATTTGGAAAGTACAGACATCAATGCGCTGAAGCGAGCGGCACTCGAAAACCTGAGTGCAGAAAACAAAAATAGAATCCGAATCGCCGAGCAAGAATTAAGCATTGCCGAAAGTGATTCTGCTAAAGTAGCAGCCAATATCGAACTATCGGGTGCGTGGTATAGATTACAGCAACCCGCCATAGCCGGCTATCATGCGCAAGAAGTAGCGCAAATCAACAATACAGAAGATACTTGGTCGATAGCAGGGACAACTTACGCCATCTGCGTACAACGCTCAGAAAGACTAGAAGTCAGACAGTTTTGTACCACTCGCGCGGTTCAGGCTTTTGAGAATGCCATCTCGCTCAATCCCAGCAACGTACAGCACAAAGTCAATTTGGCATTGACTTATTTGGACACAGAGGCGCCGATGATGGGTATACAGATGCTGCTGCGTTTGAACCAAGAAGACCCTGAAAACGTATTAGTATTGAGGACTTTAGGTGAACAGGCGATACGCTCCGGGCAATTAGACAAAGCTTTGGAACGATTTTTGCAGGTATTATCTATAGAACCTGATAACAATCAAGCCAACTGCGCCGTAGCAGATTTGTATCAACAATTGGAACAACCGCAGCAAGCGCAATTGTACGCTGATAAATGTATCAAAGAACGTTCGAAGTAACTGTCGGACGTATTAACTAATAAAACAGATATTTTTCAAAATTAAAAACAGATAGATTATGCCGTGTGGAAAGAAGCGCAAAAGACATAAGATTGCAACACATAAACGTAAGAAACGTCTTCGTAAGAATAGACATAAAAAGAAGAAGTAATCAGTAGATGATCGCTACTAATTAGTGGTTTGTTTATTATTATTTCTACTATTTTGTATGAGCATAAAGTTTAGATCATAAACTTTATGCTCTACTCATTTTGTACGAAGACTAAAACAGAACAAGAAGCATAAGTGAACAACAGCAGACGAATGACAGCATAAAAGTCAGAATCAAAAGCAAAACATTTATAACCTCAATCTTGAATTTGGATGTATTGATCCCCAATTCATTTCAAATCAGTTCGCGTTTAGCAGCGAAGCAGCAAAAGGCAGTTTTACTATTGATCAAAATCCATAACCCCTGATCGTTCATCGTCTCGCGAGTTTCCTCCCCCAAATCATTAGCCCTAAAGGTGCAGTCCATTACAACCCGTTTAGAAAAACTTTGGTCTCCCTTTATCCTCACTTGTTTACGCTTTTTCACTTTCTGTGAGCCGTTTTGCGTGCAATTAAATCAATACAATTGTGGAAAAAGAGTTAATTATCAACTCCAAGCCCGACGAGGTGGAAATCGCCATGTTGGAGCAGGGAAAGTTGGTAGAATTGCATAGCCAAGAAAAGAATATGCAATTCAATGTAGGCGATATATTCTTAGGCAGAATCAAGCGATTGATGCCGGGATTGAACGCCGCTTTCGTAGAAATCGGGCATGACAAAGATGCCTTTCTACACTATACTGATCTCAGTCCGAAACTAAAATCGGTTGCCAAATATACCAGTCAGTCGATGTCCGGCAAGCACAAAAGTCACCGTTTGGACGACTTCAAAATCGAGCCAGAAATCATCAAGACTGGACGCATCGACCAGGTATTGGATAAGAAACAACCACTCTTGGTTCAGATCCTAAAAGAGCCGATAGGGACAAAAGGACCTAGACTGAGCTGTGAGATCACCATTCCCGGTCGATTTCTAGTGCTATCACCATTTACAGATGTGGTAGCGGTTTCTAAGAAAATCAAGAATTCAGAAGAACGCAAACGACTTCGCAAGATCGTTGAGAGCATCAAGCCACGCAATTTTGGCGTCATCGTTCGGACTGCAGCAGAAGGCAAAAATACTGCCGAGATGCACGAAGAACTGATGAACATGATGAGTAACTGGGAGAAGATTTATCAACAATTGCAAAAGGCAAAGCCACCCAAAAAGTTGCTCAGTGAGCTGGACAAAACGACTAGTATGCTACGTGACTTGATGTCGGATTCATTTAGCCGCATCATCGTCAATGACAAAGAACTATACGGTGGCATTAAAAATTATCTGAGTTCCTTCGCGCCAGAGCAAAGCAAAATCGTTCAGCTCCATCGCTCTAACCGCCCCATTTTTGATACCAATAATGTGACGCGCCAAATCAAATCTTCTTTTGGGAAGACGCCGACTATGTCGAGCGGGGCATATATCGTCATCGAGCATACAGAAGCCATGCACGTGATCGACGTCAACAGCGGTCATAAGATGAGCAGCAAAAACCAAGAAGAAGCTGTTTTGGCAGTCAACTTGGAGTCAGCAGAAGAAATTGCTCGACAGTTGAGGCTACGCGATATTGGGGGCATCATTATCGTCGATTTTATAGATATGCGCAATGCTGACAATAAAAAGCAGCTGGTGCGTGCTATGAAACAGTTCATGTCCAAAGATCGGGCGCAGCATACGATTTTGTCGCTGAGTAAATTTGGATTGATGCAGATCACGCGGCAGCGCGTACGCCCGGAAGTCAAAATCAATACCTCAGAAGTCTGTCCTAACTGTAAAGGTACTGGTCGTATCAGTGCTTCTATTTTGCTGACAGATGAGATCGAAAGAGATATGAATCTCATCATGCAGTCGCGTCCAAAGTTGAAAATCTACTTAAAAGTGCACCCGTATGTGGAAGCTTACTTGAAAAAAGGGTTTCCGAATAAACCGATGCGTTGGTATCTGGAGCATCAGAAGTGGGTGCGCATTGTGCCGAATAACGACTTCCAGCTGATGCAGTACAAGTTCTTCGACGAAAACGAAGACGAAATTAGAATAACAGGCGGCGCTAGCACTGAAGCCATCGCTAAAGATACTAAGGACAACCACATTGAGAAGCGCGGCAAGCTTGAAGGCAAACCAGCAAACAAAAGAAGACAATCCAGAGGAGCGCGGGATAAAAATGCTTCTGCTTCATAGTGGTTAAAATTTTAAGAAAAATGAGACGTGATTGATTGAGTTCGGTCGCGTCTTTTTTGTTCAGAAATATAGCATCTTGCCTTACAAATAGACGCTTGCTATTTTGAGGTCGCATCGTCCCTTCGGAGACGATACTCTAGTTTTGCGTTTTGTCCACAAGTTCATCTGTCAGTACATCTATCGTCTTCTCTAGTCCACATAAACTACCTTTCTCAATAGACGCAGCCCCAAAGTCACTTCAAAAGTCACATTCTTAATCAATCGCTCGCTCAGGGTCGTGTTGTTTCCAGTAAAAGGATTATAGACGCCCGGAATCTGCGGCTGGCGATATTGATTAGAGAGATCAGGATTGATGGTCAGTTCCAGTAAGCCAGATACCAAATCACTGACCGGATACTCGAAACCACCGCCCAATGTGACACCATAGTTGAATCTTTGAACAAAAGCATCGAGTGGATAAATAGACGGACCAAATCGCTGCGTCAGAAACTCATACTCATCCAAGTTGGTATTGATGGTATAGTCACCTCTGACACCAAATAAATAGTAAGTTTTGATGTCCGTCGCGCTTAGATCTGATTTTTGTTTTGCCCCCAGAGTCAGGGAAACATTGCGAAACTGAAACTCCTGTGGTGGGACGCGTGTCACTTGATTATTGATAATATTCTGCGCAAAGCGATTGCGAATCGCGCTGCCTCTTACATGATAACCGGCTTGTGCGAATAGAGCAAACGCATTGCTTTCCGGTGCGGACTCTATGAACAAGATGCCATGATAACTCAGTAAAGGATCTTGTTCAAATCCATCCCAGCTTTGGATGCCTACTGATAAGCCACCTTTAGGACCGAAGGCGAAGCTCTGGCTATAGGCAAACTGAGCACCCAAAAGAAAGAGGCAGCAGTAGAGGAGTTGCCGCCACTGTATATTATAATTTGTCATATTTTGTATACAATTGTAGTCTCAAAAGTAAGGAAAGTTTTAAAGTGTTACCCGTTGAATACTACATTCTAGGGCAAACACATCAAAAGTATGATAAGTAATAGTTGTCGTATGGAGCAAGTGTGGAACACGTTTTACTTAGGTGGCGGATGGCGAAAGGGCAGGTTCGACGGAGGAGTTTGCCATTTCTAGACCTTTTGATTCGTTTTGGGGCAATGCCAAAATGAATAGCCCGTCGG
>JBCDHX010000119.1:0-19067 GCA_038749535.1 Bacteroidota bacterium | reverse complement strand
TAGGGCGAAGCGAAGCAAATTTTATTTTGGACAAGGCAAAATTTTTCGGCATAGCCTAGCTACGACTAAAAATTTTAACGCAGAACAGAATAAAATTTGTCCGATGTAGTCAATCAAGATGCGGCATAACAAGTCTAATAGCTAAAACTTCTTTAGTATAGCGTGATCAAGCTACGAGTAGCTATTTTTTTGATATGCGCTTATTTCCAAATCCCTGAAAAAACGGTACTTTGTCAAAAAGTCACCATTCTATGCCAAAACAGCGACAAAAACAAACAACAACTACAACTACCTCACTTCCTAGTTTTTGGACGAATACACGACTGCACGCCATCCTAATTTTTGTTCTCTCTTTCTTGCTGTATAGCAACACACTCACGCATGGCTACACGCAAGATGATGCCATTGTGTTGTATGACAATATGTTCACGACAGAGGGTGTGAGCGGCATCACAGGTCTGCTGACCAATGATACTTTTTTTGGATTCTTTAAAGAAGCAGGAAAAGCAAATCTAGTAGAAGGTGGTCGCTATCGTCCGTTGACCCTGATTCAGTTTGCGATTGGGTATGAGTTGTTTGGAGATCAGCCAATTATATTTCATTTGATGAATGTCCTGTGGTATGCTATCACTTGTGTCGTCGTTTATTTTTTGATGCGTCGATTGCTGTTGCGCTATCAAAATCCACTGTATGTCAGTTTCATTGCGCTGGGGACAAGTTTGTTGTTTTTGGCGCATCCCATTCATGTAGAAGCTGTCGCGAATATCAAAGGACGCGATGAGATCATGACGCTCTTAGGAAGTATTGCGGCTTTGTATTTCGCGCTCAGAGGTTTTGATGAGAAGAAAGGATGGATGAAAGGACTAGCGGCGGTTTTGTTCTTTTTGGGTCTACTGGCAAAAGAGAATGCGATCACCTTTCTGGCAGTCGTGCCATTGAGTTTTTATGTCTTTAGGAAAGCGACGATTGGGGAAAGCTTGAAGCGAATGCTGCCCTTTTTGGGGATAGCTGTCATTTATCTGGTCATCCGATTTTCGATACTCGGTTCTGGGCTGGGCGAGTCTTCCAATGAACTAATGAACAACCCTTTCTTAAAAATTGAAAACAACACTTGGGTCGATTTTACC
This sequence comes from Bacteroidota bacterium, assembly GCA_038749535.1. Classification (GTDB taxonomy): domain Bacteria; phylum Bacteroidota; class Bacteroidia; order Chitinophagales; family Saprospiraceae; genus JAAUTG01. The sequence goes on along the minus strand of JBCDHX010000119.1, from coordinate 17,940 downwards.
TTTGCAGAATGGTCAGCTACCATCATCTACACGCTCGGCAAATATGTCCAACTACTCCTCTTTCCTCATCCACTGACCCATGACTATTATCCACGTCAGGTAGACATTATGAATTGGACGGATATATCGGTGATTTTGAGCTTTTTGCTGTATGTGGGCATGACGGTTTATGCGCTGATTCGTTTGCCCAAGCGTGATCCGGTCAGCTTTGCCATTTTGTATTATATCATTACGCTTTCCATTGTTTCCAATATCGTTTTCCCTATCGGGACGAATATGGGGGAGCGTTTTTTGTTTGTGCCTTCTTTGGGATTTTGCTTGTTAGCGACTTTGTTGCTTTGGCGTTTGGCAAAAAAATTAGCTGCCAAAAATGTAATACAGCAGGTCGCTCAGCTCAAAGTGCCTTTACTGATAGTCGGACTGCTTTTTGTGGGTTATGCTGCCAAAAGTTTCACCCGAAATTTTGTGTGGAAAGATAATTTCACTCTTTTCACCACAGACGTCCATCACTCTCCCAATAGTGCTAAAGTTCGCAACGCTGCTGCAGGTGCATTACTAGAAAAAGCAGCCACCATTGCCAACGAACAAGAACGAAACCGAATGGCTAGAGAAGCTCTGGAATATGCCAATAAAGCCATTGAGATACACCCAAGCTATAAAAATGCTTATCTACTCAAGGGCAATGCACACAACTATCTGCGCGAGTACGATGCCTCTATTTTAGCGTATGAATATGCTTTACAACTCGACCCGGACTATGCCGATGCCATCAAAAATTTAGGTATCACCTACCGAGAAGCCGGACGCTATCATGGCGAACAGCTGAGAGATGCTGCGCAGTCGATTAGCTATCTGGAACGCGGTTTGGCGATGACGCCACAAGATGTGGAAGTATTGCGTTTGCTAGGTATTGCCTATGGTGTGAGCGGCAGACCGGACAAAACGGTGGAGTTTTTGGAGCGAGCACTTACTTTGTCGCCGCAGAATGCGAGCATTTTATACAATCTGAGTGCAGCTTACGGTCAACTGGGGCAGCCCGAAAAAGCGCAAACTTATTTTGATCGGGCGAAGGCGATTGATCCGACAATTGGGCAGTAATTTTCGAGATATTAGACAATAGACGTTAGATATTAGACCGCTTTGCTCTTGGCAAATAAATCTAATATCTGACGCTGACGTCTTGATAGACCATTTATCGAATACTAATTTCAATTATACGTTCAATATATCTTCAAATTAGAAGTGAATTTAAGAATATTCAGAAAGGATACAGCTCACTATAAAAATAGTCTACTGTCTAATATCTAGCATCTAACATCCTTAAAACCCTTCCAGCAAATCCAGAATCCCACGCATCGGCTGATTGACCATTTCTGGTCGATAATTCAGTTCATACACCAGCTCATGCAACGCACGTTCCAGCATAAAGACATCCATCAATATATCGAAGTCTTCTTGATTTTCAGGAATGAATTTTTTGATGTCGGCGGCAGCAATTTCGGACTTGTAGTTTTTCAAAAACAGATGTGAGGTATACGCATACCAATAATCTAGCCAAGACTGCTGTGCTTCGCTGATTGTTTCTTGATCGCCAATCGTCAACATCGAATAATGCAAAGAGCGCAAGAAAGAAGCAACATCCTTGAGTGACGATTTGCGAAGTTTCCGCTCACTAAACGGTCGATCAAATGTACCATCAAAGTCGTCTATCTGTAGATCATCGCCACAGCGCATGATTTGCTCCAGATTGTAGTTGCCATGAATCCGAATCTTCGCCGCATCAAACTTACGAATGTAGATGCGCTTGAAGTAGTCCATCATCTTGGCCTCATAGCTAATGATTTCTTTGGCGAGCTCCTGATCGTCTTCCGAAAGTGTGCTCATCCGGTCGTTCAGACTTTTTAAACTCACCCGAACTAGCGACTTCAAAGCGGAGTACAAAGATCGCTGATAATGTAAAGAAAAGGCTTCCGGCTGGAAGGTGATGTCACCTGCCCCCGAAGCATTCGTCAAAGATAAGTGCATCTGTGCTGTCCGCTTCGCCATCAGTTCTATCTTTCTCGTAAATTCCTGAGAATGAGAAGATTGGAATAAATCAGGTAGCGTCACATCGCCGTTGGTAAAAGTAGAAACGGTAGCTTCTGTTGGAAACTCCTTGCTATATTTATTGATACTCAGATCTTCCAAAATACGCTTCAGATAATCCATCACATAGTCCGACGCGTAGCCTTGTTGCTGGAGTAACGGTTGTATATTGGCAAGCGTCACTAGATAATTGCCACGTCCTTTGTAGAAAATACCGGCTAGCAAAGTAGGAACGTACTCAAAGTTATTGGTATGTGTCAGCCAATAGTTGACTTCAAAATCGGGGTTCGGGAGCTGATCGACACGACGATAAAATTTGGCATAGTAGCCTTCTTTGTAAGCAACGCCGACATACTGCGCATTGGAATAGCGAAGTGTCGATTCTGTAACTGGAGTCAGCTCTTCCCAATTGCGACGCTCTAGCTGACCATGTACACCACCACCTATTGGATAATTGAAAATCAATGTTCTAAAATCTTCATCATAGAAAGCATCTATCAAAACACCAGTTTCGCCAATCTCCGCCACACCGATCACTTCTTCTTTTAGCCAAATATCATCTGTATTGGCAGTGGGAGCGAAAGTGACAGGCAACTGAAACAGCTCCGGCAGTCCAGTTCTAAATTTCACTTGCAACAGCAAAATAGCATATTCGCGCTCATCATCATCTTGCAAAGTGATGCGATCTAGCATATCAATCTGCTCTATTTTGCGATCTTTATTACCAAACCAACTGACGCGTCTAAAAAATTTAGGTAGGATGTCGTTTGTCCAAATATCACTTCTCAGCACATCGGTCAGACTTCCAGCTTCTACTGCTGGAGATTGTAGCACCTTTTCGGTCAATTGCATCGTCTCTACCGCTTCCAATTTGAACCAATAATAACCATGCGGCGCCAGTGTCAAAAAGTAAGGCGCATCTTCAACTTTCGGAAATTCACTATCACCAAATATCTCAGTCGGCGTGTAATTTTGGTACTCACTTAGATCTAATTCTACACCTTCTACAAAGCGAGAAAAGTTGACAACTACCAAGATCACTTCTTCTTCATGGCTACGTACGAAGGCTAGAACTTTACTATTGGAGGGTGACAAAAAAGTAATATCGCCCCGCCCGAATACTTTATACCGCTGGCGGACGGACATGATGCGTTTCGTCCACCAAAGCAAAGAGTTGGTGTTGCGCTGTTGGTTTTCAACATTGATGTATTTATAATCATACTCTGGGTCGATGATGACTGGCAGGTAGAGCGATTGTGGATTGGCGTTGGAGAATCCGGCGTTTTGGTTGGCATTCCACTGCATGGGTGTGCGCACACCATCTCGATCTCCCAAATAATAATTGTCGCCCATCCCGATCTCGTCACCATAATATAAAACTGGCGTTCCTGGCAAAGAAAACAGCAGAACATTCAGTAGTTCTATGCGATTGCGGTCATTCTCTAAAAGCGGAGCGAGTCGCCGACGGATACCTAAATTAATACGAGCTTTAGGATCGGCAGCATAGTTTTTACGCATATAATCGCGCTCTTCGTCCGTCACCATTTCCAGCGTCAGTTCATCGTGATTTCTTAGAAACATCGCCCATTGGCAACCATCAGGAATGGCTGGTGTTTGCTCAAAAATATCGGTGATCGGATGCCGATCTTCCATTTTGAGGGACATATACATACGCGGCATCAATGGAAAATGGTAATTCATGTGACACTCATCGCCTTCTCCAAAGTAAGACGCTGAATCTTCTGGCCACATATTGGCTTCTGCTAGGAAAAGCACATTATTATGGTTCTTGTCCATGTGGGCGCGTAGCTTTTTCAAAAAAACGTGCGTCTCCGGTAGGTTTTCGCAGTTGGTGCCTTCGCGCTCAAAGAGATAAGGAATCGCATCCAAACGGAATCCATCGATCCCCATATCTACCCAATAATCCAAGACCTTAAATATCTCTTCTTGCACCGCCGGATTATCAAAATTCAGATCCGGCTGATGGGAATAAAAACGATGCCAGAAATAAGCTTTCGCTACTGGATCCCATGTCCAATTGGACGGCTCGAAATCCTGAAAAATGATGCGGACATCTTTGTATTTATTGCTGTCTTCGCTCCACACATAATAGTCTCGTTCGGGACTCCCAGCTGGTGCTCGACGAGCCCGCTGAAACCAAGGATGCTGGTCAGAGGTATGGTTGATAACCAGTTCGGTAATGACTTTTAGGTTTCTTTTGTGAGCTTCATCCAAAAATTCTTTGAAGTCATCCAGTGTCCCGTACATCGGATTGATCGTGTAGTAATCGGCTATGTCGTAGCCATCGTCGCGGAGTGGAGAGGGGTAAAAAGGCAGTACCCAAATAGCCGTCACCCCCAAATCTTGTAGATAATCCAATTGGGAAACCAGACCTTTAAAATCGCCAATACCATCGGCATCGCTATCCTTAAATCCTTTAATATTCAGTTCGTAAATGATGGCGTCTTTGTACCAGAGAGGTGTCCGTGTAGAGCCGATAGTTGTCATAATGGTTTAGGTTTTGTTTCTTTAGTTTGCTTTAGTGACTGATGTAGTTCTGAGGAGAGATGAATCGTCAAATATATTTAATTCGTTTTGCTTTGTACGGATATTAGTGTATTCGTTGCTGTACATGAATTATTTTTCCTTTCAGGAGAAGGTAAATTCAGCTTTATGAGTTTGCTTACAGGCTGTAAACTTTCACCAAATTCTTTTTGTAAAATGGTCGATAGACTGCCAGTTCATCGGAATTGTCGTATTTTTGTCGCTTTAGTTGTAAGCCAAAAAATTACAATAACTTATTCCAGAGGTCAACCAAAAGTAAAATATACAACTTTACTCCTAATAAATATCGGAATAGTTGCATCCCTTATTTTTGACTGACGAATGAGTGATGAAAGTAATTTTGATTTGGCGACCATTTATCAAAAAGCGGGTGCATTCACAATTATATGACTCCGCAAAATCAATGCAATATTATGAGCAATCCAGTTGATTTGCAGCAAACGTATAACGAAAAAGGAGAAGCACTAAGCCCTGTCTTACAGGAAGGTGTCAAAAACTTCCTTATCGATATCGATGGTACGGTGTGCGATGATGTACCTAACGAAGAACCGGAGCGCATGGCGACAGTCTTGCCTTATCCCGATGCCCTAAAAATCGTCAACAAGTGGTATGACGAAGGACATATTATCACGTTTTTTACTTCTCGCACAGAAGAACATCGCGAAGTCACCGAAGAGTGGTTGCAGAAGTATGAATTTAAATATCACGGTTTGTTGATGGATAAACCGCGCGGCGGCAACTATCACTGGATCGACAATCATATCGTGAAAGCCACTCGTTTTAAAGGGAAGTTTACCGACCTGGTTGTAGAGTCTCGGGAGATTGAGGTGTTTAAGAATGATTAAGATCGTTCCTACCAAACATAGAGCTGGGAAACTTTTGGCGATCAACAGTTTGTCTCTACCCGACAATATGCTTAATTTGGCATCTCAGTTTTTCACTTATTTTATCAAATAGATGTTTGGAGATAGAGCAGCAGGATTCGTGAAGTCGATCTAATGTCTATCGTCTAACATCTGAAAGTCTAACAAGAAATGTCATTTGAAGTAGAAGGCAAGTTGCACAAGAAATTTGACACCGAAAGCAAGACAGCGTCTTTTCAGGCGCGTGAGTTTGTGATCGAAACGGAAGGGACGTACCCACAGTATGTCAAATTTCAGTTGACACAAGATCGCTGTGGTGCGATAGAAGAATACAATGAAGGCGAAAACATCAAAGTACATTTTGATTTGCGCGGTCGAGAGTGGAATGGCAAGTATTTCACGAACCTGAATGCCTGGCGCATCGAGCGGGCGGCAGCCGCACAAACAGAAGTACCGAATGACGGTATGCCTAACACGGAAGATTTTCCAACCGTAGGAGATGAACCACCTGCGCTGGAGCACAGTGATGATCTTCCATTTTAGAAAATGTAAAAAGAGCGGTAAGCAACAAGGTCTTATCGCTCTTTTTTCATAGTATGAACCCAAATTATATCAAAATACAATACCCCTCCTCGATCTCACACTTGGCGTTTCTCCAAATTGCTTTTTATAAGCTTGAATAAAGTAAGAAGCATTTTCATAACCAACTTCCATGGCGATTGCTTGTACATTGAGTGTGCTTGTTGTCAAAAGCTGCTTCGCCTTTTCCATCCGTTTTTGAATAATCCACTGCTTAGGCGACATCTCAAATTTGAGCTTAAATTCTCGTCGAAAAGTGGCTACACTTCGTCCCGTCAAACTGGCATAGTCCTCGATGCTAAATGCTTTGTCATAATGGTCATTCATGAAATTGACCAAGCTTTTTCGTGTTGTTTTTCGCCACTGTGATAGGAAAGATGCGAAGGGAGAGTGAGTAGTCAGCAGCACCCCAAAAAGTTCGATGATTTTTGCTTTGACGACTGCGAAAGGGAGCACATTTAGTTGTTGTTTGATTTGTCGGATGGTATCTAGGAAGGTGAAAATGTAGTCCGTGCCATCCACAGCGAATAAGGCTTGACCACTATTTTGCTCTCGGATAGTCAGTGTACTCAATATGTCTTCCAACAAACGATCATCCATAAAAAAGTGAAAAGAGGTATACTCGCCATCCTCGGCTAGCAAGTCGGTGACGGTATACAATCCCTGTCGCACAAATGCCAACTGTCCCGCCGCTACTTGAATCGACTGACCATCCGTTGTCGATATCCGTTGTCTCCCTTTCAACACTATCGAAACAGCATGCTTTGTAACATAACTAGGTCGCTCATCGACTGCTTGTCTCAGGGACTTCTCTAACATAGTCAGCGAAGCATCGTGATAGAAAATCCGCACGAAGTCGGCAGTGAGTAGACGATTTGGAATATTGACCATGATAGAAATATAGATAGGTTGTAAATACAAAAATACTAGAAGAACAGTTGAGTGCAAAAACTCTTTGACATCTCAACAATATGGCACAATTCTTGTACCAACAACTTATCAATACAGATAAGCTATTGCCATCAGAATAACAATAGATATCAGTAACTTAGTTTACCTTTGCTCAGTCAATAAGAATAGTCAAAAGAGCGAGGTTTCGTTTTATCATTTTCGGGTCACCGAGTACGAATAGTAAGATATGTTTGAGGATTTGATGCACTTTCAGGGGTTTGATGAAGAAGCAGATTTCATGCCTTTGGTCTCCTTAGAGGAAGAAGAAGAACAGCAAGAAGAAGATTTTCCAGAAGAATTGCCCATTTTGGCACTGAAAAATACCGTATTGTTCCCCGGTATCGTCATCCCCATCACTGTAGGACGGGAGCGATCCATCAAAGCGATCAACAAAGCGTACAACAGCCCCAAAAAGATAGTTGGTGTCTTTTCTCAGCGAGAAGATGACATCGAAGACCCGGAGTTTGACGATTTGTACTTGACTGGAACAATTGCGCGAATCGTAAAAATTCTGCGAATGCCTGACGGTACGATTACCGCTATACTACAAGGGCGCAAGCGCGGACAGCTGGTCGAAATGATTAGTGATTCGCCATTCCTACGAGGTCGCGTTCGGCAGCTAGAATACATTATGCCAAAAAACAATCTGGAATTTGAGGCGATGATTGCTTCTATTTTGGATATGTCTAAACAGATCGTAGAGCTATCGCCCAACATTCCTTCCGAAGCCATCATGATGTTGCGCAATATCAACAGCCACGGCTTCTTACTCAATTTTATCTCCTCGAATCTGGATGTCAAAGTCACCGAGAAACAAGAAATTTTAGAGATCAGTGATCTGCACGAGAAAGCGACGACCATCCTGGAGCGTATGGAAAACGAACTGCGCTTACTAGAACTAAAAGATCAGATCGAGACGCGCGTCCGTGGCGACATCGAAAAACAACAGCGTGACTACTACCTCAATCAGCAACTCAAAACCATACAAGACGAACTCGGACAAAGCCCTCAAGAGGGCGATGTCACAGAACTGATGCAGCGCGCCCAAGAGAAAAAATGGGACGAGCGCGTGCAAGCGGTATTTGATAAAGAACTCAAAAAACTCAAGCGCGTTAATCCACAAGCACCGGAATATTCTGTACAGCTGAATTATCTGGAATTGCTACTTGACTTGCCTTGGAATGAGTTCACCAAAGACAATTTTGACCTCAAAAAAGTCAAAAAAGTCTTGGACAAAGATCACTTTGGGTTAGAAAAGGTCAAAGAGCGCATCTTGGAGCACTTAGCAGTTTTGAAGCTGAAAGGAGACATGAAAGCACCAATTCTATGTCTGGTTGGTCCTCCAGGTGTTGGTAAAACATCTCTAGGAAAGTCCATCGCCAAAGCACTGAACCGTCAGTTTGTCCGAATGTCACTAGGAGGATTACACGACGAATCTGAAATACGCGGACACCGCAAAACTTATATCGGTGCGATGCCGGGGCGCATCGTTCAGTCGCTGAAAAAAGCAGGAGCATCCAATCCAGTTTTCATCCTAGATGAGATAGATAAAGTGGGCAAAAATTTCAGAGGCGATCCTTCTTCTGCTCTATTGGAAGTACTAGATCCTGAGCAGAATGGTACGTTTCATGACAATTATTTGGACATCGAATACGATCTGTCCAAAGTCTTCTTCATCGCCACTGCCAATTCCTTGAACACCATACAGCCTGCTCTACTAGACCGGATGGAGATCATCAATGTCAACGGCTATTCCGCAGAAGAAAAAATCGAAATTGCCAAACGACATTTGATCCCCAAACAACGGACTGAACATGGACTGAAAGCGGCTCATATCCGATTGGGTAATAAGACCCTAAACTACCTCATCGAGCACTACACGCGAGAGTCGGGTGTGCGCTCTTTGAATCGGCAGATTGCTTCTCTGATGCGGCGCGTCGCCAAAAACGTAGCGATGGAGGAAGCATACAATGTTTCTCTGAAGCCCGAAGAAGTAGAAGCCATCTTAGGTCCGAATCGGTATTCGCGCGATCGCTACCAACAGTCCAAAACGCCCGGCGTAGCTGTCGGACTAGCTTGGACGCAAGTGGGCGGTGACATTTTATTCATCGAAGCGAGCCTGAATCCGGGAGGCGGCAAACTGATACTAACCGGAAACCTAGGTGATGTCATGAAAGAATCAGCCACTACAGCATTGAGTTATATTAAGGCGCATGCTGATAGCCTGAACATCACGCAAGAGCGATTCAAGAAGCAAGACATCCATATCCATGTGCCGGAAGGCGCGATACCAAAAGATGGTCCTTCTGCCGGTATTACGATGTTGACGGCGTTGACGTCAGCTTTTTCAGAGCAGCCTGTGCGTCCACATTTGGCGATGACCGGAGAGATCACACTACGTGGCAAAGTGCTGCCTGTCGGTGGCATCAAAGAAAAAGTGCTAGCCGCAAAGCGCGCCGGACTCACGGATATTATTTTGTGCAAAGAGAATGAAAAACACATCCGTGAGATCGAAGCGGACTACATCAAAAAGATGACTTTCCACTATGTCGATCAGATGCAAGAGGTGCTGGATATTGCGTTGAAATAACTGAAACGAGGAAGGCAATAGTAACAAAATGTGATTATTGCCTGCTTGCTCTTACTCCCAACCTTCCCGAAAGGCTTGCCATAGATTATCCGTTGGTACAGCCGCTGTCAATTGTACAGCTTCGTCGGAAACCGGATGCTGAAACTGCAACTGCCAAGCGTGCAAATGAATCGACCGATCCGTATTTTTGCGCCTTGCACCATATTTTACATCGCCTTTGATAGGACAATTGATAGCTGCCAATTGCGCCCGAATCTGATGAAAACGTCCAGTTTGTAGATTGATTTTCAATAAGTTATAATTATCACTTTTCCCAATGACTTCGTAAGTGAGTATCGCCTCCTGTGCTTCTTCGTCTTCTTTTGATACGACCAGACTTTTGCGACTTTTGGCATGTCGTTTCAGGTAATGTGTCAAGGTGTCTTTACCTTTTGGTGGCGTATTTTTGACGATGGCGAGGTAGGTTTTTTGGACATTTCGGTCTTGGAATTGCTGACTGAGTGACCGTATAGCGCGATTTGTTTTTGCTAAAAGTACAATGCCACTTGCAGGTCGATCCAAGCGATGTAGTAGATGCAACTTCGATTTGCTGTAAATTTCTGCTAAGTCTAAAAGCGACTTTTCCTCACCTTGATCGCCTTGAGTAAGCATACCGTTTGGTTTATTGAAAGCAATCAATTGATTGTTTTTGTAGATCAACCAATCACCGATTTGTGCTTTTTCCATAGTTTTGTATCTAAAATTCAATTCAAGGACATGACTTCTACTGTAAAATACGAAGGCGCATTGCGCACTACTGCCACTCACCTCAAGTCCGGCAATTCCATCATCACCGATGCCCCTACTGATAATCACGGCAAAGGTGAGCAATTTTCGCCGACTGACCTAGTAGCAACTGCTTTGGCGAGTTGTATGGTCACCGTCATGGGCATCAAAGCCAATGCAAAAGGTATCAATATCGACGGTACAGCTTCTGAGATTACAAAAGTCATGGCATCCAATCCACGACGAATCTCAGAAGTGCATGTCAGAATTACGATGCCTGCGAATGGCTACTCAGATGAAGAAAAGAAGCTATTGGAGCATACTGCACGTACTTGTCCTGTGGCGCAGAGTCTGAGTAGTGAGATGAAGCAGGTGGTGATGTTTGAGTGGTTGTGAGCAACAAAAAAGTATGCAAACTTTAAATTTTATCATTTCAAGTCAGCTAGATTTTGGGAAGGGCAAAACAGTGATTTTCATTGTTCTGCCCTTTTGATCTGGAAAATCATACATCACTTAAAAAATAGTATCTTCCCCCTTCCTAAGCAGTTCATCCAAAAAAATCACAATAAAAATTCCCTAGAGACAACTGAAAAAACGTCAACTACCTTACTCCCGGTAGCTATCGGGGAGTTAGTTGCCATTTTTTCAATTGTCGGAATTTGTTACTTATACCAATTTCAAAAACCAATTACGTATAAAAACGGATTCTTTCGAGCCTACTTCTCGTTGAAAAGCCTCGCCGACGCTATGGCGTCTCCTGTGTTTTTCGTCTTAATTAGACTCAAAATAACCTAGTTTTTATTTACGTACTTCATTATTGAATTTGGTATTATAATTTTGGTTTGGAACTTAAAACGAAAAATACAACTATAAACAATGCAGTTTTCCAACATAGACTTTGGGGTCTTCTTTGGCTACATCTTCCTTATGATGGGCTTTGGTATCTGGATCGCCAATCGTGAAAAGACCTCCAACACACAAGACTATTTCTTAGCTAGCAAGTCGCTGCCGTGGTGGGCAGTCGGTGGCTCGCTCATCGCTTCCAATATCTCGACGGAGCAGATTTTGGGGATGAATGGATCTGGCTATGCCATTGGGTTGGCGATAGGGACGTATGAGTTGATGGCAGCTTTGACGCTCATCATTGTGGCGAAATACTTCTTACCGATTCTCCTCAAAGAGAATATCTATACCATGCCACAGTTTTTGATGCAACGCTATGACAATCGCGTGAAGTCATTGATGGCAGTCTTTTGGGTCGCCCTCTTCGTCTTCGTCAACATCACTTCTATTCTCTATCTGGGAAGTTTAGCGATTCAAAAACTGATGGGCTTTCCGCTTACAGTTGGTATCATCGGACTGGTCATTTATTCGGCGACTTTCTCCATTTTTGGGGGCTTGAAAGCGGTTGTTTGGACAGATGTAATTCAAGTAGTGGTGCTTGTCATTGGTGGGATGGTGGCAAGCTGGGCGGTCGTTTCTTTTGTAGGTGATGGCAGCTATTTTGGAGGCTTGGGACATTTGTTGGAGAAAGTGCCTGAGAAATTCGATATGATTTTTGAGAAAGATATTGTCTATCAAGAAGTGGGGACTGGCGAAACCAAATCAGCTTATGATCTGTTGCCTGGTATTAGTGTTTTGATCGGTGGGATGTGGATTGCGAATCTTTACTATTGGGGCAATAACCAATATATCATACAGCGCGCCTTGGCAGCTAAAAGTATCAAAGAAGCACAGCGTGGGGTGGCATTTGCCGCTTTTTTGAAGTTGTTCATGCCGTTGATTGTGGTCATTCCAGGTATTGCAGCTTATGTGATTTTACAAAATCCGACAGAATATGGATTTGAAGGCAGTGGACTCGAAAAAGCGGATGAAGCTTTCCCTTGGGTACTCAACAACTTTGTGGGTGTCGGGCTGAAAGGCTTGACCACAGCAGCTTTGATTGCAGCCATCGGTTCTTCCATCAGTTCGATGGTCAATAGTGCTTCGACCATTTTTACGTTGGATATTTATAAACCATTGGCGAAAGAACCGAGTGAAACGCACCTAGTCACCGTTGGGAAAATTTCGGCTGGTGCAGCTTTGATTATTGGGGCTTTGGTCGCGCCAGCTTTAGGCTCGCTAGAGCAGGTTTTCCAATACATTCAAGAATATACAGGCTTCATTAGTCCAGGTGTGGTCGCTGTTTTTGTATTTGGTTTCTTCTGGAAACGCACGACTGCCAATGCAGCTTTTACTGCTATTCTGACTTCCATTCCGCTCGCTCTAGCTTTAAAATTTGGGTATCCAGAATTACCGTTTTTAGATCGAATGGGCTTCTCTTTCTTGGCACTGTCGGCTTTGATTGTCTTTATTTCTTTGGGTGAGCGAAAAGGAGTTGCTACTAATCGCAAAGGCGAGATAGGCTTGAAATTGGGTGTTATTGCTTTCTTGTTAGTCATTTCTGTGCCATCTGGCTTCAAGTTTATCTTTGAAAATGAAGCTGGCTCGTTTGGCTTTTTCTTTGGGATTTTCATTTTGCTTTTGGCAGGTGCTGTCATTTTCATGCTCCTCCGTGAGCAGCGTCAGGACGATCCGAAAGCGGTGGAAGTACAATCTAGCTTATTCAAAACAGATGGTATTTTCAATGTTTCAGCAGTAGCAGTGATGTTGATTTTGGTGGCGATTTATGCGGTGTTTTGGTAGGGAGAATGTAGCTACATCAACAGTGATATACAACTTTTTGTAAGAATAAACTAGCACTGGATATCGCCACTATTGACGTTCTATTCACACTTTATACACGTATCAATCCGTAGATAAAGGCTATCTTTGCGACGTTTTGGTAAACCAAAAACGATTTCACTTATGACATTGACCAAACTAACAATAGGTGTCGCGATAGCAGCGGTTGTACTTACTGCCATTGTAGCATTCATCAATCAACGCCAGCGTCAAAGCAAGCGCCAATCTTATAGTGTTCCCATATCCTATCTGCAGAATTTCTGTGGCGCACTGTTTGTGTTTTCGGGTTTTGTGAAAGCGATGGATCCGCTAGGGACAGCTTACAAATTGGAGCAATATTTTGCGGAGTTTGAGTCGACTTTTGAGCCAACTTGGTTTTCGTTCTTAGCCCCTATGTTTCCGGCATTATCGGAGTTCTCGGTGGCTCTTTCGGTCGGCGTAGTGGTTTTTGAGATTGTATTGGGCATCATGTTACTGATCGGTGCAGCGCGTAAGTTTACGAGTTGGGCGTTTTTTTTGCTGGTCTTATTTTTTACCTTTTTGACTGGGTTTACTTATCTGACTGGCTATGTGCCTGGCGAAGATATTCTGGTACTCGAAGACACAGATGGCAATGTACAACGAATGCTCGTCAGCGAATATGAGCTCAATGAATTGGTCACGCCACGCGATACGGTCACTGCCAGCTTTTTTAACTTTTCACTTTGGGGCGACTATAACGAAGCCAATATGAAAGTGACCGACTGTGGTTGTTTTGGTGATTTTTTAAAACTGCAACCTAAAGTGTCCTTTTTCAAGGATATATTCTTGTTGATTCCGGCGATCATTTTTCTATTCGCTTATGGTCGAATGCATCAGTTGTTCAGTCCAGCGGCACGAGGAGGTATTTTGGTATTATCGACTGTCGGCTTGGTGCTGTATTCCATGATGAATTACGTTTGGGATTTGCCTGGCACAGATTTTCGTCCGTTCAAAAAAGGTGTCAATGTAGCCGAGCAAAAGGCTTATGAAGCAGAAGCGACGGCGGTGAAAGTCATTGGTTATAAACTGACGAATAAAGCGAGTGGAGAAGTGACAGAGCTAGAAATGGCAGACTATCTGAAGCGGTACAAAGAGTTTCCGAAAGAAGAATGGGAGTACGATCAGTTGAGGTCTGAGCCAGAAATGGAGCCGACAAAAATCAGTGACTTTGCCATAGAGCATTATGATGGCTATGAGGTGACGGAAGATTTATTGAGCGATCCAAATTACAGCCTGATGATCGTCGCCCACAAATTTTACATCCAAGATACAGAGCAGGAGACTTATATGCGTCGTGATTCTATTTATGTCACAGACACTGTTGATGTCAATGGTACGCCAGAATTGGTGCGTCGTCTAGCGAGAGTCGTGGAGCGTCCAGTGACGAAAAGCAATTACACATTTGATGAAAAATACATGACTGCCTGGCGCAATGTCGTCAATCCGGTGATGCAAGAAGCGACCGCTGCTGGATGGAATGTTTACGCCGTAACTAAGCCGTATGAAACACAAACCATAGACGACTTCAGTCAAGCGAGTAATGCCAACTATCCGTTTTATAAAGCAGATGATATTTTATTGAAAACCATCGTCCGCTCCAATCCAGGAGTCATACTGTGGAAAGAAGGTGTCATTTTGAATAAATGGCATTATAAGAAGCTGCCGTCTTTTGAGGAAATTAAATCGGAGGCAGAGGCTGCGATTTTGTCTAGCGTGACGGAGTAAAATCAAGAAAATCTCAATAAAAAAGCTACTTGCGGGATAGCAAGTGGCTTTTTTATTATACGATGTTCTATCTGCCCATGTGGACGAGTAGAACAGAAATATCACTCGGCGACACACCACTGATTCGGCTGGCTTGTCCTATGGTGCGTGGCTGCAATTGATTCAATTTTTCGCGCGCCTCAGAAGACAAAGACTGTAACTGTGCGTAGTCATAGTCATCGCGCAGGCGCACTGTTTCTAGTCGATTCATCTTGTCGACCATATCTTGCTCCTTCTTGATGTAGCCGGAGTATTTCATCGCTGTCTCTGCCAATGTCAAGCTTTCTTCATTGTACTGATTGAGCTGTGCATCTATATCGGGCAATACTTCTCGCAACGCCGCCATCGTGATGTGTGGACGCATCAGTATACTTTGCAATTTAACTTTTTGCTTGAGCGGCGATGAATTCTGAGCCATCAAAAAGCCATTCAATTGATCGGGACTCACGCTCGTCCGCTCAAATAGTTTTTCTATTGCTTTCATGTCCACCTTCTTCTGCTCCACACGTTCCATACGCTCATCCATTCCTCGCATACCCAGTTTGTGTGCAATGGGCGTTAAGCGCAAATCAGCGTTGTCTTGGCGTAGTAAGATTCGATATTCAGCGCGAGACGTAAACATCCGATATGGCTCTTTCGTCCCTTTATTGACCAAATCATCGATGAGCACACCGACATAAGCCTCAGAACGCTTCAAGATCAATGGCTCTTCTTCTATCACAGATTGATAAGCATTGATGCCGGCGATTAGTCCTTGAGAGGCAGCTTCTTCGTAGCCTGTTGTCCCATTGATCTGTCCGGCAAAGAAGAGATTTTTGATGAGACGCGTTTCCAAAGAAGGTCTCAACTGAGTCGGCTGAAAAAAGTCATATTCTATGGCATAGCCAGGACGGAACATCTTAGCATTCTCGAAGCCACGTATTTTGCGCATCGCTTTGTATTGCACATCTTCTGGTAGAGAAGAAGAAAAGCCATTGACATAGATCTCGCAAGTATTCCAGCCTTCCGGCTCTACGAATAATTGATGCCGCTCTCTTTCTGCAAAACGATCAATTTTATCCTCAATCGACGGGCAATAGCGAGGTCCTAGTCCTCTGATACGCCCATTGAACATAGGCGACCGATCAAATCCGGTGCGCAGCTCCTCATGCACCTCCGGACTCGTGTAAGCGATGTGACAAGGTAGTTGCTTTTTTAGCTTTGGCGTATCTGTATAAGAAAACTTGCTAGGTTCTTCATCGCCAGGCTGTAACTCCATCGCGTGCCAGTCTAGACTGCGTCCATCCACACGTGGTGGTGTTCCGGTCTTCATTCTACCAGACTCAAAACCCAGTTCTAGCAACTGTTCTGTAATGCCTTTGGCAGCTCGCTCGCCTGCTCTACCACCACCAAAATTCTTTTCGCCAATATGTATCAATCCATTCAGAAAAGTCCCATTCGTCAAGACAACAGATCGACTTTTAATCTCCAGCCCCAATCCTGTATGCACACCTCTTACTTGACCATCTTTAACGATGATGCCAGTCACCATTTCTTGCCAAAAGTCAATGTTGGGATGAGTTTCCAACATTTCGCGCCATTTGGCAGCAAACAGCATACGATCACTTTGCGCACGCGGACTCCACATGGCAGGTCCTTTTGACTTATTGAGCATCCGAAACTGCACCATCGTATGGTCGGTCACAATACCAGAATAGCCACCTAGTGCATCTATCTCACGGACGATCTGCCCTTTGGCGACACCACCCATCGCCGGATTGCAAGACATCTGTGCGATGGTGTTCATGTTCATAGTCGCCAAAAGTACTTTTCCTCCTTTGTTGGCAGCAGCGACAGCGGCTTCACAACCGGCATGACCTGCGCCCACTACTATCACATCGTATGTTGGAAACATGGTTGTTGTTTTCTAAGTAACTGATTTTCTGAATTTTGGAGCGCAAAGATAAAGAGATTTCAGCAGATTTGAATAGCGTCAATGTTTAAGCAAATGTTATTCTGAATGATGCGTTACAAACAATCGCTTTAGTTCTATGGTTGGACTAAACAAACCTATTCTTTTCATCTTTTATTTATTCAAAGTTTGCTATGAAGTCCGTTTGCTATTCTCTTTTGTTTGTTTTTAGTTTTGCTACCGTCAGTCAAGCACAAAACAGCCCTGATGAAGATCAATTAGGCACTTGGTATATGTACTTCTTCAATGAAAAATTCGGTGAAAGCCAATTTGGAATACAAGGCGATTATCAGTTTCGTTTCTGGAATGCCGGCAGCGATTTGGAGCAAATCTTACTGCGGACTGGACTGACTTATGCACCAAAAAATGCAGATATTCTCTTCACTTTGGGCTATGCCAACATTACGACTGGCGAGTTTGGAGAAAGTACCGAAACCGTTGGTGAAGACCGGATCTATCAAGAAGGGTTGTTTGGTCAAAAGATTGGCGAACGCTTTTTCTTGACGCACCGATTGCGTTATGAGCAGCGCTGGGTAGAAGATCAAGATTTGAGGACACGCTATCGTTATAATCTATTTGTGAACGTACCACTGAATGCCACTAAGATGGGTAAAGGAACTATCCATTTGGCATTGTACAATGAAATTTTCTTGAATGGACAACGCGACATCGGAGACGGCAGAACAGTACAGTTCTTTGATCGCAATCGAATTTATCTGGGGCTTGGATATGGCTTTACAGACAAACTAAGAATGCAGTTGGGCTGGATGAAACAAACAACCGTCAACTGGAGCAAAGGACAGGCGCAAGTGAGTTTGCATCATAGTTGGTAAGCGTCTGAACCATCAAACTTTATGATGTTTCACTCCTTTTAAAAAAGTATACAAACAAAAAACCTGCTCGGTCAGAAAGGGAACTTATCTACCTTCAACCAGGGCAAATGCATCAAATTCCTTTTTGCTCTTTGATTTATCAAATGATTCAATTTTTCAGCGACATGAGCATGGTATTTGTCTCAAGCCGACGGGCTATTCATTTTGGCATTGCCCCAAAACGAATCAAAAGGTCTAGAAATGGCAAAC
>JBCDHX010000118.1:0-19135 GCA_038749535.1 Bacteroidota bacterium | reverse complement strand
TTGAGGAAAAGCTCTACACCTGTTACATTACCATCACCATCGTTGGCAGTCGCTTGTACCGTTATATCAGCTCCTGCTGTGAATGTAGCACCATCTGATGGCGCGTCAATGATCACAGTCGGACTCATGTTTTGAGCTGTATTGACATTGATGCTAATAATGTCTTGAGCAGTTGCTCCTTCATCATCTGTCGCTATCGCCTGAAGGGTAAATGTTCCGGCGCTGACATTCGTCAATGTAAATTGATAAGGTGCAGTATTGTCTGTCCCTTGCGAAACTCCATCGAACAGCAACTCTACACCCGTCACATTGCCATCGGCATCTGATGCGCTGACGGTCACATTGATGTTATCGCCTTCTGTGAACGTACCACCATCGACCGGAAAGTCAATATTGACGGTAGGCGGTATATTCATAGCTTGTACCACATTGATAGTATAGGTAAGATCGCCTACTGCACCATTGTTATCGACTGCGATGACTCGTATGGTGTGCATTCCTTCTTGCAAATTCGCTAAATCGGGGTCAGAAACAGCATCCCATGTACCGGAATTGCCATTGATGATACTCTGCGTGACGCCATCGAATTGCAGCCGAATATTTCGAACTGTACCATCAGCATCTGTCGCGCTTGCTTGCACCGTCAAATCATCACCAACATTGAACTGCTGACCATCCATCGGTGTAGAAATCGTCACCACAGGTGGATTATTCAACTGCTGTCTCAGGATGTCTGCTGTGTTGAAAACGACGCTGTTGATATTGGCGATCATCGTATTGTTATCTGCCAATGTATTCGGATCGCTGACAGAGATAGAGATTGTTTCTTCGTCTGTCTCTCCTGAATTATCAGTTGCTACTAATTTCAGGGAATGAATACCGGGCGTCAATCCAAAAATCACCCAGCTGTAAGGTGTCGTAAAGTCAGTACCTTGCAAGATACCATCATAGTATAGCGCGACTTTAACGACGCTACCATCCGTATCATTGGCTATAGCTCGCACTGTTAAATCTACTCCTGCATTGAAGACATTCCCATTGAGCGGCGCGATAAAGCTAACCGTTGGTGGATTGGAAGGAGCGTTGACTTGTATGGTATGCGTCACTTCTGCTTCTGCTCCGCTATTATCTTCCGCTACTAATTTCAGTGTATATGTTCCGGCAGTTAATCCTGAAAGCGTCCATCTGTAAGGAGCTGCATTGTCGATACCTTGGATGACACCATCTAAATAGAAGGTAATACCTACAATTGTACCATCGGGATCGTTGGCGGTTGCTTCTACGTTGATGAGGTCGTTTTCCATAAAAATCTGACCATCATTTGGGGTAACAAAAGCAATGGTCGGCGGTACATTGTTGACCGTAATCGTAATGGTTTCTTCGCCAGTCGCACCTTCGTTGTCTGTGGCGACTACTCTGAGGGTATGTGTGCCTGGCATTAGGTCAAATAGCAACCACTGATAAGGTGGCAAGTTGTCTGTGCCTTGCAAAGTACCGTTGTAGTAGAACTCGACAGAAGAAACAAGCCCGTCGGTATCAGTAGCCGTAGCAGTAACCATGAGGTCGTCACCTGCATCGTAAGTGGCACCATCTAGTGGTTGTGTAAATTGTACGATGGGTGCATCGTTTAGGTCAGAAACGGTGATGGTGATCGTTTTTTCTGCCGTTGCTCCTTCATCATCTGTAGCGACTACACGCAGCGTATGTGTTCCGGCTGCCAAATTGGGGACAACCCACTGATAGGGTGCTATGTTGTCTGTTCCTTGCAACACACCATCGTAGTAAAACTGAACGCTAGCCACGTGACCATAAGGATCAGAAGCTGTTGCGCGTACGATCATGTCAGAGTTGACATCTAGTGCCTCATTGTTGAGTGGCTGCATGAAATCTACGAGCGGCAAGTTGTTGATGTTCGTACACTGTCCGATTCTAGCGATGAAAAACCCACTACTACTTGATTTGATAGAAAAGCCTGGGCGGAGTGTGATGGAATTGCCTGCTTGGAAAACAATGCCTGCACTTTCATTTAGACGCAAACTACCATTGGTGACGATATTTTGAGCCACTTGATAGGTACCGCCTGTCACTACAGAATCGCTAGCATTGAAAGTTCGACCCGTAAAGCAATCGGAAACTGGGGACGGGAAATCTGGATTACTGCTGCCACCAGCTTGTGTAACGGTGATGCTGATGGTTTGCTGTGCTGTGCCACCATCATCATCCGTGGCAATGATTTGTAGGGTCTTCGTTCCAGCAGTCAGGCTAGCAATAGACCACTGATAAGGAGCAGCATTGTCTATACCTTGTGAGATACCATTATAGATGAATTCGACGCCTGTCACTGTGCCATCGCTATCGCTAGCGTTGGCGGTTACTGTGAGGCTGCTACCAGAAGTAAAGCTTTGTCCACTTGTTGGATTTGTAAAGTTAACTGTTGGATTGACATTGGCGGAGGCGGTTACTGATATATTAATAGCTGCCTGAGCGGTGAGTCCACCATTGTCTGTTGCGACTACACGTATATTGTGACTGCCTGCGGTTGCATTTGGGATAGACCATTGATAAGGTGCACTGCTGTCTGTACCACGCGACACGTTATCATAGAATAATTCGACACCTGTCACTGTCCCGTCGCTATCGCTTGCATTAGCATTGACGACGATGATCGCACCTGCTGTAAAGTTCTGACCACTGCTAGGGGAGGAGATACTGACGGATGGTGGTACATTGGGGTTGCTCGTCGAGATGTTGATGATGTCTTCATCTGTTGCACCATCATCATCCGTCGCTACGACCCTGAGCGTATGATTTCCTGCACTTATAGACGGAACTGTCCATTGATAGGGAGCGGTATTGTCTGTCCCTTGAGAGACGCCATCATAAAAGAGTTCTACACCTGTGACTGTCCCATCTGAGTCACTAGCGGTCGCTTGCACATTCAAATTTGTGCCTGCGCCAAACATTTGACCATTGGACGGTGAGGTGATGCTGACGGAGGGCGGCAAATTGGTATTGCCGTCGGTTGTTGTAATCAACGTATTGACCCCGGTATAAGGGATCTCCATGTTGGTTGAGCCATTGGAGGTTGATACTTTATTGCCAGGGCGAATCAATATGGGCGGACGTCCAGCTTCGGGAAGTTCTCGGACACGCGTACCACTACCTATCGAGCCAACAATATCGAATCGAATCGAATATAGCGTAGCATCATCTGTTAACGACTGCGGATCAGAATTGTCAAATATGACCCAGTTGAAACTCAGTGTAGAATCTGTGGTGGAGGAAAAATTACCAATATTGAGCTGCCTGAGGGATGCTATATTGATGATGTGATTGCTCAGGTTGTTGGGGTTGATGGATAGGACGTTTGGGTCCCAAACGAGTATGTGCGACATCTCGACCACATTCACCAGCGACTTGACGGTAATGTCTAGTGTGACGCTCGTCGCGCTAGACGTAATCGGGGCATGGACACCAATAAAACGGGTATCCATACTGCCATCTTCGTAGCAAATAGTGGGTGTAGAAATGGTGACTGCATCGGTCGGGAAAAAGGATGAACTAGTGTGTCCTAAACTCCATAACCACATACAACAGATAACTGCTAGTGTCTTTTTCATGAGTTTTAGATTTATTAATAACGGTTGTAATATTATTCGTCTACTTTGGTTGATTGTTGCATATTTTGGGGTTAAAATACTTGCTGTCTCTCTCTAACCAGCACTGCAAGATGAACCGATGACACTATTCTGAACAGACAGTGAATCAGGCATATAGATATTGTCATACTTATATGCAAGTTCAGTTATTGGCAGCCTAGTATGTGGACTTGAATATGGAAACTCGATTACTGAAGAGGTCGACGACTTACTGATTTGGCAAAAAAATTATTTTGTCGACTGATGTTTGGTTGTGTCTATCTGTAGATTGATCGGCTTAGATCGCTTTCAATTTTTCAGATAAACCTTCTATGTTTTAGATAACTGATTGATTATCAGTCAAGAGTAGATGTATGAAAAGTATTAATGGCAAATATAATTAATATCTAATGTTTCATGCGTTTTTAGTGGATGAAAATAAATGAATGCGGGTATGAATCTCCAAATAGATGAATACGTTCAGGAAATATGGAAAAAATGGGAGCGAGGAGAAATGTATATATTCACCCTTTCGTTTGAAGCCAAAAATGTCTAGTATTTCAAATTTGATTACTCTATGAAGATCGGGCTCATTACAGATTTGCATATCGGTTTTGAAGATGAAAACACCTATGGCGTCGATGTGCGCAGCAATTTTGAAGCTATACTTCAGGAAGTGCAGCGCAATGAAGTCAATCAGCTAGTGATTGCCGGAGATTTGTGTTTTAGAGATGGTGAAGAGGTGATCTATGAATGGATCAAGCCAAAACTAGATGCCACCGGCACTCCATATCACGTCATTGTTGGGAATCATGATAGCAGCAGCATGATGAATGCTCTTTTTGGTTATGATGACCTTACCGATGATCGGTTATATTACAAAAAACAATGGAATGGATGGGACGCACTTTTCCTAGATAGTGGACTAAAGAATGTCGATGATGTGCAATTGCAATGGTTAGAAAAGCAGATACAGCAGAGTGACAACCGAATTATCTTATTTATCCACCATCCTATCGTCTATGCTGAGGCTTTATTTATGGACGAGCATCATGGTCTTGACAATATGCAAGCTGTGCAGCAAATATTGGCAAAGAGTTGGTATCAAATTCCTGTTTTTTCTGGGCATTATCATACCGAAAAGATAATTGTAAAAGATGATTTTATTCAATACATCACGCCCTCTTGCTTCTTTCAAATCGATCCACGAGTACCTGAGTTCAAAGTCGATCATTACGACATCGCTCATCGGCTCATCGACTTAGGAAAGGATAGCTATCGGACGACTGTGCGCTATATAAAAGGAAAGAAATTGTCTTCGGAGGAGTAAAAAATTAGTCAGATCGCCGCTTGATGGCATAGAGTGGAAAAGCAACGCTCGTGTACAGGGAGTAAGGCGAGTCGCTGAGCAACGGAAACCGATAGTAGCGAACGAAGCGCAACAAAAAGGCTTCTAGATTGGCTCGATTGACATTGCGAGAATTGGGGCGGAGATGATAACCCAAATGTGCAATGCTACCATCTGCATTCCAGAAAAAATGCAACCACAGTTTCACCCCTTTTATATCAAACTGCGTGCGCGATGCTACGGCTTCCATCTCTCGGAAAGAACTGAAAAGTTTGCTATATGCCAACTTCACATCCTTATCACAAGCTTCCAGTAGTGTCTGTTCCTGCGCATCTATCATCGCCTCATAGGCTTCTTGATGATCGCCAATGCGAAAGACAATAGGTAAACTACCTGCTGAAAACGCCTGAGCAGCAGTCAAAGAAGTAACGCAAAGCAACAATGTAGATAAAACGGAGATGTACAATGGAGTTGCTAATGATTGATGAAAGTTCAATGATAGACTTTTTTTGCTAAAAAATCAATATGTGTACCCTGAAATTTGTCATTGAACTCGGACTTTGTATCAAATAGCATCAAAAAACAGAAGATTTGATGATCTATTAGTGACGTTCGTCTAAAAAACTAACTAATTCGTAATGAAGACGTTACCTTTAGCTGAGCATTACGTTTCAATGGTATAGCAACCATAATTCATTGTCCAATTAACTTTCATATATGGTCGTTGATTTACTTTTTTTGGCTTTTGCAGCTTGGGGCTTCTTTCTGGGATTCAATAGAGGCATCATCAAGACGGTATTTACCATTTTGTCTTACACTTTGGGCTTTACGGCTTCTGTGAAGTTCGCGCCGATGATGACAGACGCGTTGGAAAATTTGTTCAATAACCAAAATCCATTAATGTTTTTGGTCGGCTTCATTCTTTGTTTCATCCTATTCATGCTAGCCATTCGGTCGATTGCCAATGTGCTGGAAGGGGCGATGGAAGCCGCTAGGATCAATTTGATTAATAAAGCTATAGGCGGTGGCGTGCTGGCAGGTGTGATGATTCTGATATACAGCGTGATTGTGGTGTGGTCCATTGACTCTGGTACGATTGACCGAAGTGTTATTTTTGATTCCAGAACCTATCCCATCATCAAAGAATATCCCGAACAAGTCTGGAAACTGATAGAAGCGTTCAAACCGACTTTTCAAGAATTTTGGGATGATATGATCGACTTTCTAGATGGCGTGAGAGACATGAGTACGCAAAGCATAGAGAGTGAGCGCCGCATCCGCGATCAGTGATGCTATTGTTCCTATAATTCTAACTGACTGCTGACCGAAAATCGACCTGATCGAGTAGGCGATCCAAATCAATATTATCCTCTACCAACTGAATAGCTGTCCGAATTTTCCACGGCGTAGCACGGTTGATCTTGACTTCGATATTACTGTATTTAAGAACAACACCGAATGTGTCCAAAGAGGTACGCACCAGCGGGATTTGGTGTTTTTTGATATAATCCAATGACTTAACTTCCAATTCACCTTGACCTGTGGCGACAATGCCAGCTATCGGAGAGTCCTCTCTGCCCATTAGTTTATCCACTTCTTGAATCTTTCGCAATGCGGTATCCACTAAACGCGAACTGACCACCAAGAGTAAATCATCTGATGCTTTGATACGTTCCATATCCATAACAGAGCCTGCCAAAATATCCGCAATCTTATTCTCTCGCAATCGCTCTCCATTATAGATCACGATGCCATTGATGGCTTGACAAATCGTTTCCATCAGCGGATAAGCTAATGTTTTGTCGTAAGGTAAAAGTCCCAATAGGGGAATATTCCTTCTCTTCAAATATTTGCCGACATAGTGAGCGACCTGATCCATTTTGCTGGAAATGACTTTGTTGACAATCACGCCCAAAAGTGGTACTTGCTGCTGCTCGAATTTTGCCATACACATATTGAGCATGTCTATGGTGCTCCCGATGCCACCTTCCACGACCATGACAACGCCTGCATTGAGCATTTTAGCAACATCTGCATTGGAGAGATTGACAACACTACCGACGCCGGGATGCCCTGTCCCCTCATAGATGACTAGATCACTTCTACTTTCAATAGCAGCAGCAGCTTTATGAATGCGATCAGGATAATCAAATCGCTCCGGCGCGTCTATGTAGGCGGAAGTCGCTCCTTTGCCCAAAATGACTGGGCTATGGATGTCAGCTTCCAACGTGAAGTCCATGACATCCGAAAAGAGCAGAGCGTCTTTATCGACCAATATGCTATTGAAATCTATGGATTGCTGACCGACGGGCTTACAGTAACCTACCTTAATACCTCTGTGTTTACAGGCTGTCACCAAACCGAGTGTTGATGTGGTCTTACCTACATGCTGTCTTGTTGCTGCGACATATATACTACTCACCCCCATTGGAAAATCGTCTTTGACTGAATGATGTACACCCCTGAGGTGGACACCACATTTCTTTTGAATCGCCAAAGTAATTATAAATCATTAAAACATCGTGAGATTACGACTGCCAATCCGTCCTATATTCGGACAGAAGTTGTAACTTTTCGAGGAATAGGCGTTTTAGAGGAGAAGACAGAGATAAAGTTTTATTAAAAACAGCTCTACTTTTCTCATTTGAACGTTATTACACAAGCAACTCCAAAATCCGCTCATCAAAAACAGTAGATATGAACAAATCCTTCCTAGGACTGATTACAATTTTATTGACACCACTCTTTTTGCTCGCCAATGACCACTATGCTGTGCAAGTAGGTGTATTCCTAAATCCTCGACTGAGCGATTTTAATACCATCGATCACCTTGGCTACTTGTATGCAGAGGAAGACGAAGGCAATACATATCGCGTATTTGTTGGTGATTTTGATGATGTTAGAGAAGCAGAAAACATAGAACGACAGCTCAAGAAAAGTGGATATCTGGATGCTTTTGTCGCTGTCAGAAATACACAATTTGGCAAGCCTGTTGCGGTCATACAAATGGCGACGCGTAGCTTTAAAGAAGACATCAATTGGGAGCCTTTTCTAGATTTGGGAGAAGTGTATGTGCTGTCCGAAGGTAATCAAGTCAAAATCGTGACAGGCGTCTACAGAGACCTCAACGAAGCAAAAGTCGATCTCAAGCGCATCCGCATGAGTGGATTTTCTGATGCTTTTCCTAAAATAGTCAATGGCGCGCGATTGCATGAATTGGGTGCTTTTGAGCTAGGCGACTACAAAAAAGCATTGATTCCTATTGCTTTTGACGCTTCTCCATCGACTACTAGAACGAATAATTCCGATGATCTCCGCTCTCGTGGTCAGCAGCTAGAAGACAGAAATGTGATCAGCTACGACAGAAGTAGCTCAGAGCGCATTTTGGTCGAAAAGTCACCAAATGCATCTGCTATGGCGACCAATTTTGAGCTGCCACTACCTCGCATCCGTACCAACGTCAAGCGACAGTCTGTACTGGATTTGCAGAAAGCATTGAAGTCGATGGGTACGTACAATAGTTCTCTGGATGGCTATTATGGAGACGGGACGGCTAGTGGATTTGAGCAAGCTGCGAATAGCAATGCCACTTTCAGAAAATACATGACTTTGGCAGAAAATACTTTCCCTACCAACGGAACGACACGCACCAATAATCTCCAAAATGCGTTGAACAATTTGCCTAGTAATCCGGCGAGTTCTCTAGTGGCACTAGAAGGAGACAATTCTCCACTAGCGAAAGCATACAGTGCGTACTGGGCATTCCAGATGAACGGTGCTTCTCGTGGTGTCAATGATGTGATGAATATGGCGATTGCAGAAGCTTTTCAGCGACAGCCTAGAAATAGTGCGGCTGCTTACTACAATGTCTCCATCGATCCACGCTCCACTTATGCGTATCAAGACATCAATCAGATCGTGCGACATATCGCAGAATTGCACCAAATACAAGGGGATCGCATCTATTTGCCTTGCTGGATGATGACGCGACATACCGAAGAAATCAGTAAAAGCATGAACCGCTCTAGCATGAATGTCTATGTCTCTCAAGACTGCAATGGCTTTTTTCAGTGGGAAACGTCGCGTGTCTTGAAGAGCATCGCGGAAGATATAGGGACAACGCGAGCTGCTCAAGACGGTGCTGCTTTGACGCGATTGTATTTGTCACCTACGGCACTCAGTCAGATAGAAGCACAAGGACTCAATGCTTGGAATAATTTGCTGTGGCAAAACCTATCGACTTGGCAGACACGTGACCCATTGCATCAGAAGATCATCAGTGCGATGCAGCTAGCTTATTTTCAGACACAGGTACAGTTGGAAGATCACTTTATGGACAAAGGATTTTCTGCGCCACAGTCGAAATCATTGGCTTTGGCGGTGCTGAAAGCAATGGTGGGCGATCATCTGGATCGTTTTGTGTAATTGAACAGCACTGAAAAAATATAGCGTATGCCTCAATTGGAAAGCAAGTTTTCGACAGAAAGCTTGCTTTTCTTGTTTGCGGGCTGCCAACAAAAGAAGCGTCTAAGTAGTTTTAGCAATCAAATATCTTTATCAAAGAAAAAATTGAGAATTGCTATATGATGAAGCGCAAAGGATTGTGGACATTCATTGGGTTTATATTGTTTTTATATGGTTTCTTGGCGTTGGTGCTGAGTCTGATCGGTGTGAAACTGGTGTTTCTGACTTGGATTGATGCGCCGGGCGCACTGTTTGGGTTTGTTGTTCGTATCTTGATGATTATGGTTGGTATTGGTCTGGTCTACATGGCAAGGACTGATTTTAGTGGGGAAGA
The DNA here is from genome assembly GCA_038749535.1 of Bacteroidota bacterium. Lineage (GTDB taxonomy): Bacteria > Bacteroidota > Bacteroidia > Chitinophagales > Saprospiraceae > JAAUTG01. Next base: position 9,351 of record JBCDHX010000118.1, on the reverse strand, counting down.
GCCGCCTTTGAATTAGGATGTGTGATGTGTGATAATCTAATTCAGGAAATTACTTTATTTAAAAAGAGCTTCGGCATCCGTTGTTCTTGATTTAGAGATATTCAAATAATTGAGTCGATCATTTCACTAAAGCTGGCTACGAAGCGACCAATAGGAAGCTCCGCCTGACTGACGTTTTTATCGGGCAGGGATACGAGAGGTTTTCGTAAAATTCTTTATCGAAGCTAATTTTTGAATGATATTTAATATGTAAAGTTGTGAAAATATTAATGGTTTGTTTGGGTAATATTTGCCGTTCTCCTTTGGCAGAAGGAATATTGAAAGAGAAGGTAAAAGCGCAAGGTCTGGACTGGCAAGTAGACTCAGCCGGAACGGGTAGCTGGCATGCTGGCGATTTGCCTGATCGGCGTTCCATACAAGTCGCTAAAAAATATGGAATCGACATCACCGACCAAAGAGCGCGACAATTTTCTGCTGCTGACTTAGTCGACTACGATCTCATTTTAGCTATGGACGTCAGCAACTACAAGAATATCCTATCTCTTGACTTGAAAGATAAACACCACGATAAGGTAAAGTTACTTTTGGATTATGCGCCTGAGCTTGGCATACAAGAAGTGCCCGATCCATATTGGAATGACGATGGCTTTGAGCAAGTCTATCAAATGATCGACCAAGCGACGGATAAGTTGATCGAGCACCATTTGCAGATAAGTTAGACCCTGTTAGATAACTTTAACATCTCATGCCTAACCTCTCAAAAAATGAGCGATCAATACAAAACCATTACCGCCAAAGCTTATGGCGAGTTCAAAGACAAAGGCAGCAAGTTCCATGCTTACGCCTATCCCGTCCTCTCAGAAGAAGATATTCAACAAGCACTAGAAATAGTCAAAAAAGAGCATTTCAAAGCACGACACCATTGCTACGGGTATCGACTAGGTTACGATGGTCAGTTATTCAGATCCAATGACGATGGAGAGCCTTCCGGTACTGCCGGGCGGCCGATATTGGGGCAAATTGATAGCCGCGACCTGACCAATGTGTTCGTCGTCGTGGTACGCTATTTTGGCGGCACTAAACTAGGCACTTCGGGTCTCATCAATGCCTATAAAACAAGTGCTAGTGAAGCTTTGGACGCTGCTAACATCATCACTAAGACGTTACAGAATGTCTATCGCCTACAATTTGAGTATGCGATCATGGGCGAAGTGATGCAAGCTGCCAAACGGATGGATTTGAACATTGTCGATCAGCAGTTTGAAACAACTGCCCACCTAGATGTTGCTTTTCCCAAAAGTGAGAGTGAGCAGCAGTTACTCACTTTCAAAGCTTTATTGCTGCAACTGCCAGAATCTCAGGTGGAGGCGATGGAAAGCATTCCAAATCTAGAAGTCAGCTTTTTACGAACGGTTTAAACCTATCATCTCACCACAAGAATACTTCCGCTATGTTCAAATGGATTGCCACGCGCATCTTGATAACTTACATAATAAGCATAAGTAGCAGCGTGCGTATTTTCCTGTCTCAGATTGGCTGTTTTACCGTCCCAAGGTATAGTTGGATTCGTACTTTCAAAAACCAAATTGCCCCAGCGATCCCATACGCTCATCTGAAAATTCTGAATGCCTAGAAGGATGCCTTGTAACTGAAATAAATCGTTGACGCCATCATCGTTTGGGCTGAAGGCAGTGGCGAGATAAGCTTGTATAATCGGTGGAATATCAATGAGTTGTGTCAGACTATCTTGGCAGCCACTTTCATGAGTGACGATCAAAGTTACTTCTTGAAATCCAGTATCTGAAAAGGTATGAATGGGCTCAAAAGCGGTATTCGTTTCTTCTTCATTGAACAACCAATTGTAAGCTACTGCATCACTTGATAGGTTGATAAATTGTACTTCAGGATTGAGGAAATTTGGGACATCAGGTGTGTAGTCAAAATCAGCGATTGGCTCACCATCTATCTGTACCCAATTTTCATAAAAAGTAGACGATTGGCAACCGTTTGGTGCATTGACAGATAATGAAATATCATAAACGCCAATTTCAGTATAGCCGTGTTCGATCACTTCTCCATTGGCAGTCGTCCCGTCTCCCAAATCCCAAACAACAGTATAATCATCCGTCAAGTTAAATGGATTGGTCGGCTGGAAAAGCAAGGTCTGTGCGCCACAATAAACGGCAGCTTGAGGTGAAATATTCAAACTATCCGGTACTGGAAAATAGCTGATGTTTTGCTCGGCAGTCGCTTCACATTGACCCAAACGAACCGTCAGCGAAATATTTTTTTGTCCGGCGCTTTGATAGAAATGACTAGGATTCGGGAAACTGCTCAAATTGCCATCACCGAAATTCCACAACCAGGAAGTGGGCGGTACACCTTCTGCCTGCGATAAATCTTGTAGCCGGATAGAATCCAGCGCACAACTATCATACATAACAGCAAAATCGGCTTCCAAAGGTGGTAAAATGGTCACCAAATCACGAAGCAAACTATCCGTTTGGCAGCCAGTGGGCGACGTAATTTGCAAACGCACATCAAACATCCCGATGCTGTCATAATTATAGGTCACCTGCCGCGTACTGAACGTATCGACTTCCGAAAAAATCCACTGTGTCTCATAAGCATCACCGCTAGGAAGCGATACGTAGCTAAAATCGGTGGTCGATGGACCACAAAATATAGCTGTATCGGGTATGATGCTCGTAATGGTAGGTGCGGGGAAATAGCTAATCGTTTTGCTCGTAATGGTATCACAATATCGAGTCCCGACGCGCAGCGATACCTCATAGTCACCGATAGTTCTGTACAAGTGCTCCGGATTTTGCAGGGAACTACTGTTGCCATCTCCGAAGTACCATGTCCATTGTTCCATCGGAAAAGGATTGGGGAGCGTCAAGTCTTCAAACTGAATCGGTGCTGCTAGACAACTATCTGAAATCGTGGTAAAGCTAGCATCAATAGGGTCTTCTACCGTGACGACCAGACGAGCGGTATCTCCACAAGTGCCGCCAGGATTGGCAAGCAGCGCACCTTCGTAGACACCGACGCCTGGAAAGTTGAATTCTGCGTCCCACTCTGATTGTCGCAATGTATCGCCGTTGATGTAAAACTCCCAGCGTGTCTCGTCGATGCTGATTCTATTGAAACTTTGATTGTCAAAGAAGACATTGGTTTCGCCATTGCACGACCAGAGGAAGAACTCATTTTGCCGGAAGCTGGAATCGGCATTTTCGACATGGGTGACCACACTCGCGAAACAGGGGACAACATTGATCTGAAAATCCCGCCTAAATTGCCCGATGAGCTCGCCATCTCTATATTCCTTAATGACGATGCCTACTGCAAACTGTCCCCAAAGTCTAGGACGACCACTGATGCGTCCGGTGCGTGCATCCAAGTTGAAATCAGACAAATATCCCAACGGCTGATCGACGCTATAAATAGATTCTATAAACTCAACACTGCCATAAGGCGGCGGCAAATCAGGATTGGGAGTGACGCCATCCGGTGCTTCAGCATCATCTACATTTCTACCACCACCTATTAGCGGTGTAAAAAACTCATAAACTAAAGAATCTCCGTCAGGATCTTCGCCGCCTTGAGAAAAAGAGAAGTTTTCGTCTAAGCAGAGTGCAGCTAGTGGAAATCTAGTGAATCGAGCACTACGGTTGTAGGTGCGCTGCGCGATGGGTGTGATTTCGGTAAAGTAAGTGGCACCTGCTTGTCCAGGTTGTCTAATATTGGAAACAGTCACATTGCGGCAGCAACGCTGATACACGATGATGTAGCTTTCATCAATGACAGGTAGTTCGATTTCAAAAGTATACAAGCCTTCTTCCACGCAGATATAGTCTGGTAGTTGGACGCAGGGATTAGAATCTAATCGAATCTGCCTGACGCGAGGTGATCTGAGGTCTATATTGATTGGTGGTTCACCTGCTAAACCATAAATGCTGATCGTGCCTGTGGGCGCACCGCTTTCCGAATCAAAATCAGCACCTTCACCGGCACAATCACGATAAATACGCATGAAAACAGTATAGATTCTGCTATTTCTGCCAGTTTCTATGGTTTCCGCATCATAGTAGAGTTCGCCACCTATAATATGAGCTGCTTTGAGAGAGAAAAAAGAGCAGGAAAATAAGCAAACGAGTAAAACGCACAGTCGAATCATACGAATAAACAATCGGTGAGGAATGCAGGAAGAACATTCCGTAGTGAGCAAAAAATCAGTGTTGGTAGCGAAAGTGTAGTGGCGTGGCGATTGAAGTGTCCAATACGTTCGCCAAAGTTAAACAATTTGCCAGACTGCTTACTTGATGCGCCCTCGTTTTCCCAATTCTATCACTTCTACATCCGTAATATTTCCGTCAACTAACGTAAATCGCATCGCCGTCTTCATCTGGTGAAAGCCATTTATGCCGGCTGCTCCGGGATTGATGTGTAATAACTCGTACTTTTTGTCGTACTGCACTTTCAGGATATGTGAATGTCCACAGATGTAGAGCTTGGGTCGCTCTTGCGCTATGAGTTGTCGGACGCGTTTGGTGTAGCGACCAGGATAGCCACCGATGTGTGTCATCAGCACTTTGATACCTGCTGCCTCAAAGATCAAGTTCTCTGGGAAATCCATCCGAATCTCATGCCCATCAATATTGCCATAAACAGCGCGGAAAGGTCGAAACGCTTGCAATTGTTGCGCTACGTCATAGTTGCCGATGTCTCCGGCATGCCAAATCTCATCGCATTCTTCAAAGTAAGAAAATAGACTATCGTCCAAATGGGAATGGGTGTCCGAGAGTAAGCCAATACGTAGCATATGTGATAATGTGATACATGATGCGTGAGAGCTGATGAATGAGAATCTGCTCTCACGCACCACTTCGAGGTGTAGGCGCAGGCTCTCTCACTACTCACCTCTAGAAAGATTAAGGATGTGCAATGAAATAATAGTTCTTGTGCTCATCGAATTGCTGCACGAAATCTGCTTTCGTCAATGGCGTGGCATCTTGCAGAAATCTACCTAGCGTCGAGAGTTGCATTTTGGCGCGATCAAAGTAGTCAAACACTTGTTCCGGTCGCGTACCATAATAGTCAGCTGCGCCTAGTCCATGCTCAAAAATGACGTACGGCTGATTGCGCTTGATGAGGTCAGTCGCACCTTCCAGGACGAGCATTTCGCCACCTTCTACATCTATTTTGACAAGATCAATCGGTAGGTCATCCGGTATCAAATGATCGAGCATGGCGGTCTGCACAGTGATTTGCCGCATCTCTTCATTAGCTTTGGCGTAAGCGCGTTTTTGGAGGCCGCTGTAAGCAGGATTGGAGACAACATAGTTGAAAGAAACTTCTTGCTCGGCGACATTGCTGAGGGCACAGTCGTGGATGGTGATGTTGTCATTTGCGCTATACTTTTCGTGCAAATGTGCATTCAGGTGGGGGAGTGGCTCGAAGCCAAAATGATGTCCCAAAGGCGCGTGTTGCAGAATCAAATCCATAATCTCTCCGGTATGACAACCAACGTCAATACAATTGCTATCTTTTTGGAGAACGCGACTAAAAATTTTTCGGGTCTGTTGATCGTACAGCATATTTTTGGTCAAAGCAATAGGGCTATGTACCAATACTTTCTTGAGTCCGTCTTTTAGGTTGGTCAAAATGCTCATTAGGTGATCTTCTTGTTGATGTCGATAGAGGAAGAGAGATTGCTTGAGTTTTACGCAAGGGGAAAAAGAATGTTCATTAAAGCAGACATTCTCATACAAATCAGCACAAAACTCCTCCTCACTCTCAAAGCTCTCGAAGCTTTCAAAACTCTCGAAATTCTCCCTAAACAGGCACACAACCTTCATAGCCACCCGGGATGAATTGATAGTCCAAATAGTCACGCATATAATATGGTGAAGTGGTGAAATGCTGCTTAGATAAGCCTTTAGTCGTTTGGTAAAAATAGCCGATTGGCTCTTCCGCAGGCAGGGATTCCATCAGCTCCAAATGTGCCAAAACATCTTCTGCTGTCCATTTTTTGAATCGACGGTCGCTATTGGCTTTCATGAACTCAGGATATGCTGTCATGCCTTCCACGAAGCGAGTGCGATCTTCGGGTTTGTAGCTTTGATCGACGACGGTGAGGATATAGTTGACGGTAGGTTCAGGTGTTTCTAGTGGAAGATCGTTGATAGGAAGTGCTAGTCGGCTCAGCACTTCTAGTCGCTCAAAGGCAGTGCGCTCTACTTCAAAATGCTGAAATGTGGGTAGTTCTTCAAAATTGCAGGCGGGTAGAAGACTGAAAGCAGCACCGCCTAAAAAAATCGTGCCGATAGCGTGTCGTCGAGTCATAAATTATTCGTTTTATGATGGTAAGATAACAGATTGTCCCCAAAACAACAAAAGGTTTCAGGAACAATAAATCACTGAAACCTTATGGAAAAGTCATTGACGAAACTCAAAACTTCTGATACGGAATCCGAATCTGATAGGTCTTGCGCTTGGCATTGGTGAGCTTAGTCGTGCGCAACCAAGGATTGTAAGCTTTCAAAGTCCGATAACTCGCACCATTATTTCTAGCAAAAGCGGCTAGATCTTCTATAGTCGTATTCACGTCGATGTGATAGTAGTTGCCCAAAGCCGGATACAAATCATCTTCGTCTAAGTAGAAGCCAAAGTTTTTTGGGTTATTCATAATCTCTTTCATTGCGATGACGCGAAATACATATCTACTGGTCTCTTGATTCAAATTGAGATCATAAAAAGTGCCTCCTTTTTGCTCTTTGAGGGAGCGACCTATTCTGCCGATGCCACCATTATAAGCTGCTGTTGCCAATACCCAATCATCGAAACGTCTGTGATAGTCGCGGAGGAGTTTTGTGGCTGCCAAAGTCGCTTTTTCCAGATGATAACGCTCATCTACTTCGCTATTGACTTCTAGCCCATATTGTTTAGCGACGGCTGGCATAAACTGCCAAAAGCCCTTTGCTCCGGCGGGAGAAGTGGCATTGCTGAGGTCACTTTCAGCGACAGCGATATATTTCAAATCATCGGGAATGCCTTGTGCTTTAAAGATCGGTTCTATGACGGGAAAGTAGCGGGATGCCCGCTTCATATTGATGACTGTTTTGCCGTGGCGGTAGGCGTTGGTTGTCAGTTCATAATCTAGGCGTTGGCGGACATCGAAGTTATCCGTAGGGATGCGCTCACCTGCATAGGTGTATTTTTTGCTCATGTTAACTCCTTTGACCATTTGTGGCAGTACGGAGCGATTGATGTCTTTTTCGGGTGTGAGTGCTTTTTCGCCTTTGGAAGTCAAAAATAAAGTGAGCATAATGAAGCAGCACGTCAGAGCAGCATAAGGCAAGAGATTCTTTTTCATAGCAACTGGCTTTTACCTAAGATATTAGACGATAGACAATAGATGCTAGAATCATCCAAAGCTATTCTTGTCTAGGTTTGATTACAAAAATAGTAGCGAGTAAGAAACGGCGATTTCTATAAATCACCAACAGAAATTGGGACTTTTTAATGCCAAAATCAGCAAAATAATTTGTCTCTTTTTATACACCCAATTTTAGAAATATGTTGCGCGATTTCGCCAAATTTAATTGGGTGTTAACGAATTTGCTGTAAGTAGGCTTAAATTTTGTCAGTCACTTCGCTACTCAATTGAATGAGCAACAACTTTCCGTTGACCCATTGGTTTGCAACAAATATATTCTAACATCAATCTATGTCTAACACTTTCGATTTTCAAGATACCATTGTTGCGCTTTCGACGCCTAGCGGCAAAGGGGCGATTGCTGTCATTCGGCTCTCCGGTAAAAAGGCGATGGCGATCACGCAAAGTGTTTTAAAGGGTAAAAATCTGACTGAGCAAGCGAGTCATAGTGTTCATTTTGGACGTATTTTGAGAGTAGACGGAACGGTATTAGATGAAGTAGTTGTTACCTTATTCAAATCCCCGCGTAGCTATACGAAAGAGGATGTGGTCGAAATCTCTTGTCACGCATCGCCTTATATCATCCAAGAGTTGCTCAACTTGCTCATCGATAACGGAGCGCGTCTGGCTACTGCTGGAGAGTTTACCCAACGTGCTTTTTTGAATGGTCAAATGGACTTGTCGCAAGCCGAGGCGGTGGCGGATCTCATTGCTTCGGACTCTCAGCGGTCACATCAAATTGCGATGCAGCAGATGCGGGGTGGTGTGTCGAATAAGATTCAAGAATTACGGCAGGAGTTGATTGATTTTGCGAGTTTGATAGAGCTGGAACTCGATTTTGGAGAAGAAGATGTGGAGTTTGCAGACCGAACGGCACTGACAGACAGTGTCAACAAAATCCAAACGTACATCGCCTCGCTCATTCAATCCTTCCAACTCGGTAATGCCATCAAAAACGGCGTCAATACCGTTATAGCAGGTCGGCCAAATGCAGGAAAATCTACTCTACTCAATGCGCTCCTCAACGAAGAACGCGCCATCGTCTCCGACATCGCAGGTACGACACGTGACACGATAGAAGAAGTTTTGAATATCGAAGGTATCGCTTTCCGTCTCATAGACACCGCAGGCATTCGTGAAGCCCAAGATCAGATCGAAGCCATAGGTGTCGAAAAAACGATGCAAAAAATCGCAGAATCTGCCATCTTAGTTTATGTCTTTGATGTCATCGAAACCCAACCTGAAGAAGTCGCTCAAGACTTGAATAAACTGCAAAATGAGAATACCAAAATCTTACTTGTCGCCAATAAAATGGACTTGAATCCTTACACGAAGTGGGAACACTACGAATATCAAATATCGAACAACGAATATCGAATGTCGAAGGAGCAGTTTATACCAATTTCAGCGGCGAACGAGATGAATATTGAGTTTTTGAAAGATAAATTGTACCAAACGGTGATTGACGAAGAGCTGGATGCGTCTCAAGTGGTGATTAGTAATTTGCGGCATGTGGAAGCCCTTCAAAAAGCGCAAGAAAGTCTCGCTGCTGTGCAAATTGGTTTGCAAACAGGCATTACTTCTGATTTCATTGCGATGGATATTCGGCAGGCGTTGTTTCATTTGGGGACGGTGACCGGGCAGGTGTCGGTAGAGGATTTGTTGGGGAATATCTTTGGGCGGTTTTGTATTGGAAAGTAACTAATGTAAAGCATCAAAAAATAAACAAGGCTCATATAACGTACTGGGGTGATAAACAAAGTTGGTAAATTTGCTTAAAAAAAGGTGCAAATTAACTTACTGAAATTGATGGGTAACGATGCGTGTTACGAGATGCTACGCCAAATTAGATGGGCAGAGGACTTGTACTGCCCGAGATGTGAGAGCAAACAAGTGATAAAAGATGGCTG
>JBCDHX010000117.1:0-19223 GCA_038749535.1 Bacteroidota bacterium | reverse complement strand
TTTCATCACCTTTTGAGTGAAGCCAGCTTCTTTGCAAATCTCCTTGATCCACATATTGACTTTCTGCATGGAGACTTTGGGAGAGCTGTACTGATGCCGTTCTAGGATTGGAATAAGCCAGGGGAAAATATTGAGTGGAATTTTTGCAGGCGTGTGTGTCTTTTGAGAGACAACAGATAGAATAGGAATATTTTGATCGGAAATGTAGAAGTGGTGTGGTTCATATTTGGAATAATCGCTAAAGCGCTGACCGGTACCAGCTCCAATCAGAAAAAGATCACGAGCTTTCTCTGCTGTTCCGTTTAACTTTAGGTCTGCTAGAGTTTGCAACTCATCCAGTGTCAAAAAGATGACTTGTCCTTTCGCCTTCGTTTTAGAGATAAGCCACCCACGACCTTCATAATCTGTGTTGGCGTGTATCTTTTTTTTTCTAGCTCTCTCTAGAAACATCCGCAAAACTTTGAGCGTCTTGTTTCCGTAGCTCAATTGAATATCTCGTTTAGCCAGCCAATCAATGAGTTTTAGTCTGAAAACCCAATCCACATCTTCATAGGTAAAAGAGCCTTCTTCTTTAGCAAACTTCTTTAAAATATTGACGTGTAGTCGGAAAGTGCGAAGCGTATCAGGATTCATCTTCGTTGCTTTCATCTCTGCTATCTCCGTATCTAAGAACGCTAAAAACTCTACTCTCTTTTGAGATAATTGTTTTTCTGGTTTGGACTCTGGCAATTCAATTTTTCCAGTCAACTTATTAAGTCGTTTCTTAAATTCCTCTGTTGAGACATCTCCATATCCAGTCTCAATATAAATAGAGAGACAGATTTCGGCTAACTCTTCAATTTGCTGATAGAGCAACCATAAGTCATTCCGTCGCTCTTTTCTGATGGGACGTTGAATTTTTTCATCCCATTCTTTCGGAACAATATTTAATCCAGTTGAATAGAGAAGTTTCTTTCCGCGAAAGCGAAAAACAAGAAAAATAAGTGTTTCACCCTTAGCATTAGGAGCTTTTAGATTAAACCTTGGTTTCGGTAATTTTTGCATAACTCTTGGTTTAATGCTAAAATTATCCTTGTTTAATCAACCATACAATAGCAGTCGCCTAGCAGTCGTTTCTGTTCCTGTATTTTCCGCATTAGTGAATCACTATCATTTAGTCAGAAAGACAAATGAGCTGATTTTCAATGCTTTAGAACGATTATCCACGATTTTCAATCAATAATTATGAACCCAGAGGAATCACTTTTGGTCAAAGCCTTGCTATTCAGATGAATAGTAAGGCTTTTTGCTTTTAAGTGATTGGTTGCCATTGACACCTATCATTTGTCAGTAAATCAACTCAAAATACGAAGTATTCAAGCAGACAAAAATGTTGTATAAAGGTCAATATCTTCTACCATGACTGTGTTTTTTAAGTTTGTTACAACTGCTATCCTTCTATTCTCCTGCTCCCTCCTCCACGCCCAAAACACCATTTTTGTCTTCGGAAAAGTAAGCGATAACAACGGCGAATCACTACCCAACGCACTGGTGTACACATCGCAGCAGCAGAATACGGTCAGCAACATAGCAGGCTATTACCAGTTGGATACTGATCGCCAAGATAGCATTAGTTTAGGTGTACAATTTATTGGTTATCAGTCAATTGATACAACAATCGCAACAGAGGATTTTGATACGATACAAATCAATTTTCAGCTATCACCGACTACTTTTGACTTCCCGGAAGTGACCGTACGTGCCAACGAACAAAATTTGTTTGATCGCTCGGATTGGGTAATTGTGGACTATGTAATCTGGGCAGAAAAGATGGCTTTATTATTATACGCTCGGTGGGCGATTGCTAGAGCGGCAACGACTCAATAGAAAGTATACTTTGCTGCACATTTCTTGCTTAGGTGGACTATAAGGTAAGTAAAAAGAAGGAAGAAAATAGCACATCCGAGCATAAATGCTGCTGCTCGAATGGTCTATTGTAATGTGATTTTTTGGAAGTTGTCGATGGATTAAATGGATCTCACCACAGCTTTGATGTTGTACTTAGAAACGAGGTCTTGGGTGAATGCTTTGTGTCCTCTGGGCGCTAGCAAATAAAGCTTTCCACGCTTGGCATTGGCTAAGAAGCTGAAGAGTTTCCAGCGCGTCACTAGCTTTCTGGTATTGTCTTGTTTTATCGCGATTTCTGTGTAGTTTTTAGAACCACGCTGACCGATAAAGCTAAAATCTGGGCGTATTTCTTCTTCAGAACTCTGCTGGATAAATGCTTTGGGTGCCTCATACCCCTCAAAGTTAGCTTTTGGTGCTTTTGCTGCTTTATTTTTGACCCAAGCCATCGCTTTCGTCAGATAGTTTTGCTTGCTACTCATCTGTTATAGTTTACGTTAAAGAATGAAGAAAAAATAAAATATCGAAATTGAAGGAAGCTAGTTTGTCGTCAGGTAAGGCGAAAAGCACAGTCCTAGCAGGGCTAAGGCGCGCATTTTCAACGTAGCATGGCGGCGAAATAGCAAGTTCAAATCGAAAAGTTATTATTTTTTCATTCCTAAGAATGAAAAAATAGAGAACAAGAGACTTGCTCTAGCAATATAACGGACTGAGTATCAATTCGTTTGGTTTTTCCTTTTGCGGATACGGATAAAGGGGACTTACGGTAGGTGTTCGAGCTGTTGCTGTCTGTTATCTGACAACTTGAATCTATCCATTGACCGCGCTTCTTCATCTGATTTGCAGTAGGACTTCAAAAGTTGTCTATCCTCATTCCAGCCCATCCCATCAAAGAAAGCGACTCCTTTAAAATCACGCGCTTTGTACAGTGCAGATCGGCCGTAGCAAGTCCCCAAATAGACATAGCGAAGCCCATGCTCTTTCGCCCAATGTATGCTGCGCCACATGATCCATTTCCCTATCGGAAAATCATCCATCAGATTCGTATGAAAAAAGGCATACCAATAGTGAAAACTATCGCCTTCGATCACTGCCAATACATATCCAATGGTTCGATCATTGGACTCAAATCGAAGGAGGTGACTCGCACTTTCTCGATTCAAAATGTATAACAATCGCTCCTCGTTCATGGCGTCATTAGAAAATCGCTTTTTAGCATAAGACAGACAGAATTGTAAAAAGTCAGGGTCAGATAGGTCGAGATTAGCTTTCGGAATAGCATGGACTTGAATGTCCAAATCTGCCACTTTCCGGTCAACTCTTCTGTTCTCAGAGATGTCTGCAAACTGCTCTGTATCTACGCGTAGACTTCTAGCCAAATAGTATACTTCATCCGTCAAGCTCGGATCGCTAGAGTAGGGGAGGAAGCCGCGCGCATAGATCATCGGCAATTCTTCCCGATTTTCCTTCATGCAGTAGACCGCATAGTTAAAGGTGTAGGTCGAGTAGTCGTTATTGCTTTCCGAAAAGAAAATTTTCATGAAGAATGATGAAGATGTTGATAATAATTTTAGCAAAAATGCAGCATTTCAAGAAGAATGAAAAATTGCAAAGCAGCACAAGTCAAAAAAGGAAATATGCGCACACAGACGGGAAAAATTGACGACAGACTAGCTAGGAGGACATCCCATCTTTGCAGCGTAAATTTTTATCTACTAAACACAATTAACACAAATAAATTCATCATTCTATCGACCACATCCAAGCAGCTTACGTCAAAGCACCTGTCGCTACAGATAGCAACGCTAAAACAGGTGTTATCAACCTAAAAGCAGGCGAGTATGAATACTTCTGTCCATTGAATCCAACGCCCAAGTACACATTGACTGTGAAATAGACAGCCTTTTGCAATATAGGATAGTGAAGGTTTTACTTCGAGTAAAGCCTTCACTTACAGGAACAAAACCGCCTGCAACCCTGCCCGACTAAAGTCATTCCCGCGGGTTTTGCAAAACGAGTATTAAAACTCTGCATTGCCTGGCGTACGTGGGAAAGCAATCACATCACGAATGTTGCCCATGCCGGTGATGAACTGCACCATCCGCTCGAAACCAAGTCCAAAGCCGGAATGTGGCGCACCTCCAAATTTGCGCAGCTCCAGATACCACCACAATTCTTCTTCCGGCACGTCCATTTTTTCCATTCTTTCGGTCAGCACATCATAGCGTTCTTCTCTTTGCGAGCCACCGATCACTTCACCGATGCCCGGAAACAGCACATCCATAGCTGCAACTGTTTCGCCCGGTACATTTTCGTCCGCATCGTTGAGGCGCATATAGAAAGCTTTGAAAGAAGCTGGATAGTCACGGACGATGACCGGTTTTTTGAAATGCTTTTCGACCAAATAGCGTTCGTGCTCCGCTTGCAGATCTTTGCCCCATTCGACTGGAAACTCAAACTTGCCTTTCTTATACGGTTTGGAGCGTTGTAGAATGCGGACAGCATCGGTATAGGTGATGCGCTCAAAATCGTTTTCCACCACAAACTTCAACGTGTCTAGCAGACTCATTGGGCGGCGTTTATCTTTCGGTAGATTGCGCTCTTCGTCTTGGATACGTTTGTCCAAAAAGGCTAAATCATCGGCATAGTTATCCAAGATGTATTGGATGAGATATTGACAAAAATCCTCTGCCAGATCCATGTTGTCATGAATGTCGTAGAATGCCACTTCGGGTTCGATCATCCAAAACTCAGCCAGGTGGCGTGAGGTATTGGAGTTTTCTGCGCGGAACGTCGGTCCGAATGTATACACTTTCCCCAGTGCCAACGCCCCAATTTCAGCCTGTAACTGTCCGGAGACGGTCAAGTTGGTCGCCTTGCCAAAGAAGTCTTGCTTGTAATCTATTGCGCCGCTCTCATCGACGGGTGCTTCATTGGCTTTGAAAGTCGAGACACCAAACATTTCACCTGCTCCCTCTGCATCGCTACCCGTGATGATGGGTGTGTGCATATAGTAGTAGCCGCGATCATTATAAAACTTGTGTACTGCATAAGCAATGCCATGTCGGATACGGAAAACTGCTGCAAACGTACTTGTCCGCATCCGTAAATGCGCCTTTTCTCTCAAAAACTCCATCGTCATCCGCTTGGGTTGGAGCGGATACTGCTCAGGGTCTGCACTCCCCAAAATTTCGATCTCTTTTGCCACGATTTCTATTGCCTGTCCGCTTCCTTGAGAAGCCACGACTTCTCCGATGGCACTGATACAAGCATGAAAATTGATCTGCTTTAAGATGTCTTGGTTATCAAATTCGTCCGGCACGACGACCTGAATGGTATTGAAAGTAGAGCCATCGTAGAGGGCGATAAATCGGTTGGAACGAAAGGCGCGTACCCAGCCGGATACTTTGACCGTTTGCCCTATATGCTGTTCTGTTAAGTCTGTAATTGCGGTTCTCTTCATCATTAGACAGTAGACATTAGATGTCAGACGATAGACTGCTGCTTAAAAATTTGCTTGTCTTGATGTCCAACTTTTTTTGAATCAAGGCGCGAAAATAAGCGTTTCTTGCTATAAGCACGATTTTCTTGTCCAAAGTTCCTGAATAATAGTATCTGCAATCTTTCTTTCATCAACCTATGTAGGGCGAATACGTTAGAAGACTTTCAATCTTACCAGCTCTATTTTTTATGAATCTTTTTCAAAAACAGCTCGGCATTCTCTTTACAATGGTAGCATTTATTTCTAGCAGTTTCACTTTATTAAATGAAACAGCAGATATGCCGAAGCCCATCACACAGTCTGTAGATACGAATGATCGCGGAGAACAAATTCGCCAAACGATTATACTGATTGACCAGAATACGAGTAGAGAAGATTTGATTCATACTTGTCGGTTTTTGGCAAAAGACAATGTGCAACTGACTTTTGAGGAGCTAGAGATTCGTAAATATTTTTGGAGGCTATTGGGCAAAAAAAGAATAGCTCGCGCAGATGGAAAAATATTATTGCCGGATGGCAATTTTGAGGCATTCAAAGCAGGAGGAATCATTAGTTTTCGTTCTATTGAAATTACTTATACGAAAAACTTGGAGACCGAAGACTATTACATTGAAATGATAGAGATCATTGACTAGACAGGAAAGCTCTTTTTCTAGCAAACCTATCTGTTAAAAGCGTGTTACGAAAAAAGGAAAGAGTCGAAAAATACTCCACCCTATTATAATGAATGAATATCATTCTGACTATCCGCAATCTAGCTAATAGCTCACGGCTAAAAGCTAATAGCTGGGTAGAAGCAATTTTTAAAATTTAAAACCTAACTAAAATGGCATTTCAGCTTCCTGATTTACCTTATGACTACGACGCACTAGAACCACATATTGATGGACGTACGATGCGCATTCACCACGACAAACACCATGCCGGATATACCAAAAAATTGAACGCTGCTCTGGAAGGAACGGGGCACGAAAATTCGAGTATCAAAGAAATCTTGGGGAATATCTCCAAAATGTCTGGTGGTGTCCGCAATAACGGTGGCGGTTTCTTCAATCACGCGCTATTCTGGGAAGTTCTTTGTCCGGCTGACCAAAGCGAATTGAAAGAAAGCCACAACATCCACAAAGCGATCACCCGCGACTTTGGAGGACTAGAGCAGTTTAAAGAAAAATTCAAAGCAGCAGCGACTGGGCAGTTTGGTTCAGGCTGGGCTTGGTTGTGTGTCGATAAAGACGATAAATTATTCATCACTTCTACACCTAATCAAGATAATCCACTGATGGATGTCGTGGAAGCAGAAGGAACACCGATTTTAGGTATCGATGTCTGGGAGCACGCTTACTATCTGAACTATCAGAACAAGCGTGGCGACTATGTCGATCATTTCTTCCACATCATCAACTGGGCAGAAGTATCGAAGAGATACAACGATGCGAATGCAGGAGGCTCTAAGTTCTAAGACGCGCTTGGTCGTATTAAGAATATAGATGTAAGACCTTTGAAATCTGAATGATTTCAAGGGTCTTTTTTTGTCTACTACTGATTTATTTGGGTTTTTAGGAAGTAGCATTTTTGAGAGAAAAAATTTTCAACACCTCTCGCACATCCCCGATTACCTGTGCTCCTTCCGCCTCAAACGCCTTTCGATTTCTAGTATTCGCATAGCCTAACACTCGGAAACCACCAGCACGTGCTGCCCGGACGCCCGGTAAACTATCCTCGACGACTAAGCAGTCTGAGGGAGCAAAACCCATTTTTTCGGCAGCATATAGGAAAATCGCCGGATCGGGTTTCCACTTCCCAATATCGTAACAACTAAATAGATGACCATCAAAGTAGTCGATCAAACCAGTCACCGTTAAGTTCAGTTTGATCTTGTTCAATGGACCGCTGGAGGCGACACATTTTGGTAAGTTGATGTGCTCCAATACTTCCCGAATGCCATCGACAGGTTGTAAATCCGTTCTGAACAATCCAAATGTCCGCGCTCGATAATCTTGCTCAAAATCCTTTGGCAACGGACGACCACTTTGTTTGGCTATCCAGTCAAAAATATGATGCAAGAATTGCCCTTGAAAATGTGCATCAGCATAGTCTTCGCTGATCGTGACGCCTTGCTCTTGCGCCATATCGATCAGTACTCGATTGGATAAGGCTTCGCTATCTACGAGGACACCGTCGCAGTCAAAAATGATGCATTGAGGAGACATAGATAAAGTTGAATTTAAGACTAGCGATTGAAAAATGAGCCCAATAGCGCCTCATCATCAAAATCATCATCGTCATCATCGAAAGCGGGTACACTTTTTCCTTTGCCACCACCTCCGCTGCTACCGCCACTTTCGATTTCGATATAGGCACATTCTACAGGTCCACCCATAGGCGGATACATCTTGCGCAAGCGTACTTTGATGTTTTGTGCTTCGCCGTCGTACTGCTGCCGCAAGCGATTGAGGATATTTTGCGCTACAGTTTCGATCATTTTGGAAGTCTTTTTCATCTCGGATTTGCAGATGAAGTAGATCGTCTCGTAGTTGATTGTCCCCAATAGATCGTCGGAGGCTGCCGCCTGAGCGACACTTGCTTTGGTCACATAGACATCTAGGATGAATTCGCCGCCCATCAGTTGTTCTTCATCATAGTAACCGTGATAAGCTTGAAATTTCATGCCTTCTAATGCGATAACTGCCATGGTTGTGCACTTTTATAATTGATCGTATCTGAATGGTTCGGCTGAAACAGATAACAAAATGAGTCCGTAGATATAGCGTCATTCTAAATCTCTGGATTATCCGCTAAAATTACACTGCTTGTTGGTTTTCTCCTGTTTTTGGTGATCTAATTTTATTTTCCTTTGCATTACCTTCACATTCTACTACTTTGCAAATATGGCGACTATCTACGTGCTCAATAATTATTCTTTTCAGCGTGTTTTACAAGAAATAGCGGACGGTAAAAAGCCACGCCATCATTTGTACGCGGTGGATGTATTATCGGAAAGATATGAGGTGGTTATTGTGCCATTCGATGAAAGTAAGAGGCAGTTTTGGAGTCGTGTGACTCATTGGTGGCGCAAAACGAAAATACCGATTCCACTAGGCGATCTGTATCAGCAATTATATGTATTGCGACACATCAAAAAAGGTGACATTATTTATGCGCCTTGTCAGACACAAACGCAGTTGTTGAGCTATCTGCGGCGGCTGAAGTTGATCTCTCATAAAATCATTGTCCTTGCGCATCATCCACCACTTAGAGGTCGATTTTTGACACTTCGGAGATGGCTATTTCGGCAAGAACTGAAAGGTAGTGACTACTATCCGGCACTAGCAAAGGAAGTAGCACATCAGATCAATACTATCGTTCCTCAGAAAAGTCAGGCGATACATTGGGGACCCGATCTTTCTTTTTATCAATCTTTTCCTCCAACTACAGACTCGTCCACTACTTTTTTGGCTGCCGGGCGCACCGGACGTGACTTTTTGACCTTTACTAAAGCTTGTATAGCAGTCGATGCACAGGCACATATTATTTGCTTACAACAAACTTACGAACGACAACTCCGATCACTGTCGCTTTCTACTCACATTCAGATCACCGCCAATAATCAGGAAAACAGCTTGCTTTACGATGAACTTGTACCCATGATGGCAGCGGCAGAAGTGATTTGTATTCCACTCTTCCACAGCGAAGGTCATTTGGCAGGTCTGACCAGTTTGACGGATGCTCTGGCATTAGGGAAAGCAGTTATCATGACGCGCAATCGTTTCATTGATATAGATATTGAAAAAGAAGGCATTGGGATCTGGGTAGATGTAGGCGATGTGGAAGGATGGGTGAAAGCGATGCGGAGATTACAAGACAACTCAGCGCTGCGAGAAGAGATGGGAGCGCGCGCCCTGCGATTGGCGAAAGAGAAGTGGAACACCAAGCAGTTTTCGCGAGAGGTAGACCAACTGATACGCGCATAAAAAAGACCGCCCGATGGAGGTCGAGCAGTCTTCACTTTTTTGATTAGCTTGTCTTTTTTAATACTTAATATCAAAAGTATAGCTGTCACTGTTACCAGTGTCAGTCATTGTTACGTCTGTACACTGGATCAGGTAGATCGTCGTTGTGTTGGTCGTATTATCTACGCTGCTTACAGCAAAAATATCACCTACTTGTACGACATCACTTACTTCCTCACCACTTGTATTATCTGTACAATTACAGTCGGCATCGTCACCAGCTAATGTCAAACCTGAAGTGAAGGCATCAACGATTTGTTCTTTGAACTCTACTGTTTCAAAAGTCAAACCTTCCGCCACTTTACCGATGTCATCAACAAATACGACACTAGCACCATTAGCACCAGAAATCTGACGTCTCCAGTTATTTGCTACGGTGATGTCTTCGTCTATACCTTCATCTTGAATGTCTGCTGCCGGATCGTTAGAACCAACGCTTTCACCAGTTGACAAATCTAGTCCACCTGTTCCGGCAGGTCCTGCCTGATTGAGTAGAACTCCTTCGATATTATTGGTCAAAGCAGTCAGTGGATTTTCAGTCGTCAAAATGAAAGAAGTCGTTGCGATTTCGCCAGCATCATCTGCTACTTCGGCAGAATAAGTATAGACGCCTGCATCTATGATATTGGCATCCGGCGTTACTTCAATTTCATAAGTCGCACCATTTTCTTTGGCATCCGTATCGACGATCAATAGTGGATTTGCACTCAAATTGATACGCGCCAAAGGTACACGGCTACCATCTTCAAAAATGGTCAAGGTGTTCAAGTCAGATGACCCAGGACGCACGTCCACTTTGAACTTGATCGCCGCACCTACATCTTGTGTCGCGTCGCCAGAAATAAAGCCAGCTTCGCTGACCAAAGAAATCGATGGTGCTACATCATCTACGCCGCCGCCAATCGTGTCTTCTTCGCATGAAGCAAAGAATAAAATCGCAAATGCGAATAGGGCAGCAAATTTAAAATTAAATGTTGTCATAATTAAAATTCGGGTTTAGTAATAGATAGATGTCAAAATTCGTAACTCGACATCTTGATTCTGTCTGTTTGAAATAGAAGGTAACAAGCGAACGATGGTTCGATTTGGGAAGTCTGTATGCACAATGATTAACAATACCTTAATAGATATCGGAAGGGTCTACTGCTGTCGCTTGGCTTTTTTCATGGCACGATACTTTTCATATTGTTCTGCCGTCAAAACAGCGCGCATATCCGATAGATGTGCCTGACGCAGCTCTTTGGATTGTTGCTTCTTTTGCTCAGTTGTCAAATTACCATTTTGACGTACTACTTGCGTTGCTTTTCTATATTTTTCATTGACAGCTTTTAGATCTGCTTTTTGGTCGTCACTCAGATTGAGTTCATCCATAGCTGCATCACGATTTTCCTTTTGTGCATCACGATTTTCTGCTGCCACCTTTTGGAATTCAGCATATCGTTCTTCTCCCATAATGTCTTTGATCTGTGCTTTTCTGCTTTGCTGTAGCTGCCGCAGTTGCTTTCCTTTTGCCTGTCGATTCAAAGCAGCATTCTTTCGTACCGCTTTTGCTTCTGTTTTGAACTTTTCATTGGTTGTTCTGACGGCTTCTATCTCAGCAGTCGTCAAACCTATCTCGTTAAGTGCCTGTTGTTGTGCATTTTGTGCTTGAGCAATAATGCTTATATTTAATAAAAAAATGCTCAAGACCCATTTGATACAATTCATATGTTATTTTTGTTTTATTCGTTTCTAAAATTTACCCTGCTTCTCCACGAGCAATTACTCCATAACAAGGTTGTCAAACTCAGACTAAATGACTTTTTAACAAAGCTTATTGCTTCCTCGTCTTTCATTAGACACTCCAATAGACTATTTGGCATCACGAAATCGTGCTAAGGGGACGTTAATTTTTAAAGCCAAGATCGTTAAATTTTTAAAGCGAAGGTATATTGTTAAATGAGCGCAAGCCTCACTGCTATTCATTGCAGGCGCTTTTTTCCACGTGTATTTCATTCATATGTGTCTAAGCGCAACTTATCATCAATTTGATTATCAGGTTGTATACATTTTAATAGCTTTGTCGTCCTTACACACACTGAATTGAAGCACGCAATTTTTCCATCGAATCAGAAAAATATTCACTAGCTCAATTTTCTTATGCAACAGTTTTCTCTATCTGCACTTATTTTTCTCTTATTTTCCATTTCTGCGTACGCTCAACCATGTGTATTGGGCAACGTCAGTAGCAACGGTATATTTTACCCTTGTGACGAATTTGATCTACAATCTCATCTAGATTTGAATGACTTGCGTGCCACTGGTGACGGCAACGATATTTGGGGATGGACAGACCCGATGACAGGTGATGAGTATGCCCTCATGGGGCTGAACAACGGAACGGCATTCGTCGACATTAGCGATCCTCAAAATCCTGTTTTATTAGGCAATTTGGGAACACACTCCGGCAATTCTCAATGGAGAGATATAAAAGTCGTTAGTAACTATGCGTACATCGTCAGCGAAGCATTCGATCATGGGATGCAAGTATTCGATTTGACGCGTTTGCGTAATGTCTCCAATCCGCCACAGGATTTTACAGAAGATGGTCATATTGACTTCGGTAATTCTAGGACAGCTCACAATATCGTCGCCAATCCTGAAACAAACTTCGTTTATTTAGTAGGTACGAATAATTACAGTAGCGGCGGCATCACAGCAGTCGATGTCTCCAATCCAACTAGCCCTCAAATCGTCGCTAATTACGGTGACGATGGCTACACGCACGATGCGCAATGCGTCACCTATCGCGGGCCAGATACGGAGTATATTGGACAGGAGATTTGCATTGGACTGAATGAAAATGAGGTAGTTGTGATCGATTATACAGATAAAGATGATCCTACACAGATCTCCGCTGAATCTTACCCAACGCGCCGATACGTCCATCAGGGTTGGTTGACCGACGATCATCGGTATTTGCTGGTCAATGACGAATCAGATGAAAGCTTCATCAACAATACACGTACTTATATCTTTGATTTGATCGACCTAGATAATCCAGTTTATTTGGGCGTCCATACACATACGACTCGCGCGATCGACCACAATTTATACGTCAAAGGAAACTACGTTTACCTAGCAAATTACAGAGCCGGATTGCGTGCCATGAAATTAGATGATATCGCCAATAGCAATCTGAATGAAGTCGCTTTTTTCGATCTATATCCAAGTAGTGATGCTGGTTCTTTCAATGGAGCTTGGAGCAGCTATCCTTACTTCAAAAGTGGCAACATCATCGTGAGTGCCATAGAAGATGGCTTGTTTGTGGTGAAGCCGACTTTCCCCCATTTTGTCTTGTCCAACGACGGTGCTTCTGTTATTAACTTATCGCCCGGTCAGTCTCGGCAAGTCAGCATCGGCTATAACGAATACGGCGGTTTCAATGAAAATGTCTCCTTATCTATAGAAAGCGTTCCGAGTGATTTGCAGATCACCTTATCGACAAGTAGTATCAGTGCTGACGGGACGATCAATATTCAGGTCGCTGCCAATGCAAGCGCAGCCACAGCAAAATATCACATCGTCCTCAAAGGCGAGTCTACGAGCGGCGTTGAAGTAGAGCGACTGGCTTTTGGGGTCATCGTAGGCGGCAGTCAACCTGCTTGTCCAGGTGATTTGACAGTTGCCAATGATCCTATTTCTATTCCAAATGGTACTTATCAGGCTAGTACCACCTTAAGTTCTGCCGGTAATATCCAAAATGGAAGTGCCGTTACTTTCAAGGCAGGGCAAAGCATTACACTTTTGGCAGGTTTTGTAGCTCAGGCTGGGAGTGTATTTAGTGCTGTGATCGAGGATTGTAGTACCAATATTACCAATCCGCCAACTATCAAAGACAGAATAGACCATCTAACTTCTGATGTTGTCGCTAGTCCTGAAACCCTGACGACTTGGCTGACGCCCAATCCGGCTAGAGATCGCTCAATGTTGAGTGTGCAGGTAGAAATAGATTTGGAGTTGAGTATTGATATTTTTGATCTATCTGGTAGAAAAATAAAGGTCGTCCGAAGTAATCAGCGCATAGCTATCGGAACACACGTCTTCGAGTTGCCTATCGGTGACCTGAAGGCGGGTGTTTACTTGGTCGATATGCGTTTAGACGATCAGAGATGGAGTGAAAAATTAGTTGTTTTAGGTGAGCAGTAAGAGCCTCTAGAAAAAGTTTTATATTCGCTCATCATCAAAACAAAAAATAAAACCATGAGAAAAATAAGAATGGGAATGGTCGGCGGTGGACGTGGTGCTTTCATCGGCGGTGTACATCGTATGGCAGCCGCTTTAGACGGACAGATAGAATTAGTCTGTGGAGCATTCAGCAGCAATCCAGAAAAGTCGAAAGCATCTGGCGAAGATTTGTTTTTGCCACCAGATCGTGTCTATGGCAGCTATGCTGAAATGATCGAAAAAGAGAAGCAACTGCCCGAAGGCGAACGCATGGATTTTGTCTCCATCGTGACCCCCAATCACGTTCACTTTGGACCAGCAAAAATGGCATTGGAAAATGGCTTTCATGTCGTCTGTGACAAACCGCTTTCTTTCAATATGGAAGAAGCCAAAGAGCTAGAAAAACTGGTCGAAGAGACGGGTTTGATCTTTGCATTGACGCACAATTATACTGGCTACCCAATGGTCAAACAAGCCAAAGCCATGATCGCCAATGGCGACATCGGGACAGTCCGAAAAATAGTTGTCGAGTATCCGCAAGGTTGGCTGACCGACAGAGTGGAAGATGACACGAGTAACAAACAAGCTTCTTGGCGTACTGATCCTTCCAAATCAGGTATCGCAGGTGCGATGGGCGACATTGGGACGCATGCTGAGAACCTAGCAGAGTACATGACTGGCTTACACATCACTGAATTGTGTGCCGATATCACCGCTTTTGTAGAAGGTCGCGCTTTGGATGATGACGGTAATATTTTGCTGCGCTTCAATAATGGCGCAAAAGGCATCTTACACGCCAGCCAAATCTCCGCAGGAGAAGAAAACAATTTAAATATCCGTGTCTATGGCACGAAAGCTGGCTTGCAATGGTTTCAGATGGAACCCAACTCCCTCTATGTCAAATGGCATGGCAAAGCAATGGAAGTGCTACGGACTGGTGTAGGTGAACTCTATCCATCTGCTCAAGCCCACACTCGAATTCCTGCAGGTCATCCTGAGGGCTACCTCGAAGCTTTCGGCAACATTTACCGCAACTTCGCGATGTGCGTCCAAGCTCGTCTAGAAGGCAAAGAAGTGGATGAGATGTATAAAGATTTTCCAACGGTCAGCGATGGCGTGCGAGGTATGCAGTTTATCTATAAAGCGATAGAGTCTGGGCAGAGTGATCAGAAATGGATTAAGTTTTAATTGACTCTCTGAGTTACTGTTGCAGGACAATTTCCCATTGTCCTGCAACTTGATCAAAATGCAATTCTATCGCCCTCAACGCAATCTGTAATTTTCTATCATGTACGACAACTACGAAACCGTCATTGGCTTAGAAACTCACATCCAGCTTTCCACCAAAAGCAAAGCTTTCTCAGGCGATGCGGTACAGTTTGGAAGTGAGCCGAATCGGCACATCAGTCCGATTACTTTGGCGTATCCTGGCACTTTGCCGAAAGCCAATAGAGAGCAGGTGCAATTTGCAGTACGATTAGGATTGGCACTGGGTTGTGAGATCAATTTGGAAAATCGCTTTGATCGAAAAAACTATTTCTACGCCGATTTGCCGAAAGGCTATCAAACGACACAGGATCGACTCCCGATTTGTGTAGGCGGGCAAGTGCCGATCACCGTCAACGGCAAAACCAAGTACATCCGCATCCATCACATCCACATGGAAGAAGACGCTGGAAAATCCATTCATGACATTGATCCAAAACACTCGTTGATTGACTTGAATCGGGCTGGAACGCCGCTTTTGGAAGTGGTCTCTGAGCCTGACTTACGATCTGGCGAAGAAGTAGATGCGTTCATGTCCACGATGCAACAGCTAGTGCGCTACTTGGAGATTTCGGATGGCAATATGGAGCAAGGGTCTTTGAGGTGCGATTGTAATATTTCGGTGCGAAAAGTAGGCGAGACCGAATATGGAACACGCTGCGAAGTCAAGAATATGAACTCCATGCGGTTTGCGCGACAAGCGATCAAATTTGAGACGAAACGACAAATCGACCTCATCAAATCGGGTGGTGAAGTGAAGCAACAAACCTTGAACTTCGATCCTGCGACTGGTACGACTTCGCCTTTGCGCTCTAAAGAAGATGCACACGATTATCGCTATTTCCCAGAACCAGATTTGCCACCGATTCGACTGACAAAGGCAGAGATAGAAAGTATAAAAACTGAGTTGCCAGCTCTGCCTTGGGCGATCAAGGAGCAACTGATGGAGCAATATCAACTATCCGATTCAGATGCGACAACTCTCACTACCGAACGTGCCACTGCCGAGTATGCACAAGATTTTCTAGCCGCTTGCCCACACGCTAAAGCGGCTAGCAATTTGATGATTCAGTTGTTGTTGCCCAATCTAAAAAAGGGAGAGCAACTAAGTGAACTGCCATTGACTATCAAACAGTTATGCGAGTTCATCGAATTGATCCAAACCGATAAAATCAGCAATAGTGTTGCTTATCAGCAATTGTTTCCAGCCTTATTGAAGCAACCGAAAAGTTCGCCATCACAACTTGCAGAAGAGCTCAACTTACTGCAAAGCGAAGACGCCGATTTCTTGACACCCATCATCGACTCTATTCTAGCCAATAATCCTGATAAAGTGAAAGCTTATCAAAAAGGCAAAAAGGGCTTGATTGGATTTTTTATGGGTGAATTGATGAAGCAATCGAAAGGGAAGGCGAATCCGAAGGTGGCGAAGGGAAGATTAGAAGAAGCTTTAAAAAAGTAGTCCCTATGGCAGCATCCAGACTCTCCCGCATCCTCACTAGCAAATGGCTCATCACCTTGACGGGAACGCTTATCGGTGCTTTTCTTGCTCTATTTTTAAATGAGCAAGTAGCGATTCGGAAGCTCAATCAGCAAAAGGCAATCGCTTCTGAAAATATCATGGAGGAGATCAAGTCGAATAAGGAGGAGCTGGAGAAGGCGATTGATTATCACGAGCGAGTCCTTGCTTTTTTGATGTTCAGATTTGAATATACGAATGAAGAAGATTTACTGATCGTGCCACAAGATACGATGGCTGCTTTTCAGTTGATGTATCCTGACGTGATAACCGTGACAGACTCTACTTTTATCAGTGAAGGAATTTACCAATACAAAGGTGAAGCAGACGCAAGTATGTCTTATAGCAATATCAACATGACGACTGTGGCATGGGAAACGCTCCGAGACAAAGAAGTCGCTTCTACCTATCCTTTCAAATGTTTGATGGAGTTAGAAAAATTAGATAAACTGACGCAAGAAGTGATTCAGGGCAATAAGGAACTGTTGATGACATTTATGACAGGTGCGTTTAGTAGTGATAGCCAAGAAGAAGTGGAAGAAGATTCAATGTCACAAATCATTGTTCCACTTCGATTACTATTGCAGTACGAAAAACTCTTGCTCTCGTTTTACGAATACGCCTTAGATGAAGAGAACATCTTGATGGATTGTATGTAGTCTCCTCGCTTCATATCTTAGAGCATGTTGGGAAATTTAATTTTTTAAATTTTTATACAGACCGAATTAATAGTAATAATGTATCGTTGCTTCCTTATTTCCAATGCTTTTTGAACCTGCCGTCGGCTTAAAAATCTCACTTAGCTCGCTAAACTCGATTTTGAATCCTTATCAGAACCATAAATCATTGAAAATCAGTTCGCAAAATTCTCCAACAAGCTCTTATGTATGAGCCTTCTCACTTCTTCACTATTTGCCTCAAAAACCGCTGCCCGCTTTTCGTTTCTACTTGCAAAAAATAAACGCCTGAAGGTAAATATTCCAAATCCAAAGTTGTGCTATTCACTTGAAGGATCAGGTTGCCAACTAAGTCGTAGAGCAAGCAGCTTTTGATAGATTCGCCTTCCACGCTGACTTGTAGTTGTTGGTGAAATGGGTTTGGGAGAATGTCGATTTTAGGTGGTTGGTCTAATAGATTTTCGGTATCCACAAAACGGTCGCAATTGGTGCGATCTACGCCTGGTTGGTAGTAAAAGAAATCGTTATTTTGAAAGCACTCTAGATGCTCTGCAATGAAAACTATGAAAGGACCACAAAAGACATTTCGATTCCAAAAGAAGCCCCGTTCAGAACCCAATTCTTCTACTAATATATAGCTGTCCTTTATTTCAGTAGGACCGCCCGCTGTATTTACTCTTTGAAAACGTCGTTCTTCATCGCCGACCATCATCACACCGATGCTATCAATTTGAAATCGTTGCAACTCTCCTGTACAGGTATTATTAATGGTAGGTAGATCATAATAATCTCCTACCGACAAGTCAAAGTCGTATAGAACATAAGATGTATCTGCATAAGATACAATGACTTTACTTCTTTCTAGAAATAATGTATCCAGTGATGTCCATTGTGGAAAAACACTTGTATTCGTTGTTCCTTCTATTTTTAGTTCTACCAAAAAAGTATCGTTTGCTAATTGTTGCTTATCTTGAACTGTCATTCGCTTATATCCATAAACAAGTCCATCGCTAAAGTCATACCCCCATCGACTTCCCTTTTCAAACCAAGTCGCCTGACCAAATAACGAAATCGCTAAACTGCAAAGCAGTGTAATAATCATTGAATTTTTTTTCATCATAAATCATCGTTTAAAAACATAAAATAACGAACATCTCCTAACTCTCCAAATTCTGTCAATTTCCAAATTTCACTAAACAAACAACACGCCTTCCGCTTTCTATCTGCATGATACCAATTTGGCTTATGTTTCTATTGTTCGATTTTACCCCTCAAACTTCTCCTTACACTTGGCAAGTCGTAGATGATGGCGTTATGGGTGGCATCTCGCAAGGTCAGTTTTCGATCAATGAAGCTGGACATGGCGTTTTTCAAGGTCATGTGTCGCTAGAAAACAATGGCGGTTTTTCTTCCCTCCAATACCGTTTTACGCCTACAAACATCAGCCAATTTGATACCGTAGAAATCAAAGTACGTGGCGACGGCAATCGCTATCAGCTACGCCTAAAGAACAAACCTTCTGACTCCCACAGCTACGTCTACTACTTTGAGACGAGCGGCGAATGGCAAATCATTCGGATACATTTGGAAAGTTTTTATCCTACTTTTCGAGGGCGCCGCTTGTCCATCCCCAATTTTGCAGCCGAACAACTAGGCGAGATCGGCTTCCTCGTTGATAATAAAAAAGAACAAGATTTTCGTTTGGAAATTGATTACATTGGGTTGAAGTGAATAAATGAGATTTAAAACTGGACTTATGTTCTCCGCTGAATTTCCGCATAGAAGATTAGCCGTTAAGAAATTTGATTGTGGGATAGCGAAAAGAGCAATCCGCGAACGGTAAAACTGAATATCCGTATATCGCTGAATTTCAAAAGAGTGGCTCGGATTGCGAGCGGGTAGCAAATCAAATTTTAGGTTAATATTCTCCAGCGGGGAGATTTTGGTTCTTTTTACGGCAAAAAGAACAAAGTAGTCTTATAGCAAATGGAACTTATTCACTTATATAGTCAACTAAAGGGTGCAATTCAAAATGTCGTATTTTGTTTTCTTTAATATGACTTATGAGCTTTTTAAGGCTAAATTTTGGTAGAAATCGACTCAAACTGCCTGATTATGAGCGAAAATAATGCTATCTAGAATATTAGATATTTTTATAT
>JBCDHX010000116.1:0-19424 GCA_038749535.1 Bacteroidota bacterium | reverse complement strand
GCCCGCCCAACTGACAGGTCAATATTTTACCTATCTTTATTACTACGTATATCATTGGTGCTTAATGCTTGGTTTCATACAACATTAAGCACTTTTTTTCGCTTCTTCCCTTTTCTAAATGTTTTGTCACCTAGAGTGATGTTTCCCATCATTAGCCTTACAGGACCGCGACAATCAGGCAAGACAACGCTACTCAAAACCTTATATCCTGATTATCGCTATGTTTCCCTAGAACACCCTGATACAAGGTTGATGGCGCAACGCAATCCGAATGAATTTCTAGCGGATTACAATGATCGAGTCATATTCGATGAGGCACAACGTTGGCCCGATCTCTTTGCTTATCTCCAGACGATGGTAGACGAAGATAGACGTCTGGGACGATTTATTCTTTCTGGCTCACAAAATTTTCTGTTGCGAAAAAACATTTCTCAGTCTTTGGCGGGCAGAGTAGGCATAGTTCGATTGCTTCCATTGGATAATGAAGAACTATCAGCTGCTGATTTGCTACCCGAAAATGTAGGAAAAGCTATCTTACAAGGTGGTTATCCAGATTTGGTGAATCGAGGTATAGCAACTGAACCTTTTTTTAGTAGTTATTTGGCAAGTTATGTAGAACGTGATGTTGCTGAGTTAGTCAGTTGGTCAAACTTAGATACTTTTCAGCGTTTCTTGCGGATCGTTGCCACTTATGCAGGTCAAACCGTCAATGCCAACAAAGTGGCTAATGCCGTAGGCGTGAGTCTAAAGACCATTCAATCTTGGTTAGGCATTTTGGAGCAGAGTTATATCATTTTTCGGCTACCTTCCTTCTTTAGAAATTTTGGTAAGCGGCTTCTCAAAAGTCCGAAACTCTATTTTTATGATACTGGTTTGCTATGTTATTTGTTAGAAATATTTGATGTAGAAGAGTATCAATTGAGTCAAAGCAGAGGTACTATTTTCGAAAATTTCATCATTGCCGATGCGCACAAATCATTTTTACATCAAGGACATACCCCTAATTTCTATTTCTATCGTGATACTGCCCAAAGAGAAGTCGATCTGCTATTTGAACGCAGTGATGAAGCGCAACTGTATGAGATCAAAGCTGCCAGTCGCTTTCGTCCTGAGATGACTCAGTCATTAGAAAAAGTAGCTACGTATTGGGATAGACCTACAAAGACTACTTTAATCTATCAAGGTGACAGTGAACATCTGGTAGGCAAAACGATGTTGCGTAACTGGCAAGGCATAAAATGGAGGCGAAAAAGTTAGCATATTCATATTATTAAAATATTTAATGCAGCGGAATCTATACTTTTCACTCCCACATTCCGCCAACTTGAAACTTTGATTGAGCGGAATGTGTTGTTTTAGTACTACATTCCGCTCAATTGAAATTATGAATCAACTAATTGGCAGACAAAAAGAGATCGCTCGGTTGGAAAGACGCTTTCAGTCGAATAGCTCAGAATTTATCGTCATTTACGGACGACGAAGAGTAGGTAAGACCTTTCTGGTACGTCAAGTTTTGGAAGAACACTTTGTCTTCCATTTGACTGGTATCGCGAATGTAGGCATGCGTGATCAGCTGGTACAATTTCATTCCGAACTGAGGCGCCGATCTGACAATTCATCGTTTTTATTTGCTGATAATTGGTTTGCCGCCTTTCAGCAACTGATCGACTATTTGGAAGCACTGCCTTCTTCGGGTAAAAAGGTGCTATTCTTGGATGAGTTGCCGTGGTTAGACACTCGAAACTCGAAATTTCTTTCTGCATTAGAACACTTTTGGAACAGCTGGGCGAGCGCGCGAAGCGATATTTTGCTGATTGTCTGTGGGTCAGCCGCTTCTTGGATGATTAAAAATTTATTGAACAACAGAGGCGGATTGCACAATCGTTTGACGGATCGAATTAAGCTAGAACCTTTCTCACTTCAAGAGACCGAACTCTTTCTAAAAAGCAAAAATGTGGCTTATGATCGCTACCAAATCATCTTGATTTATATGGTATTTGGTGGCATTCCTTATTACTTGGATTTTATACAATCGCATTTGAGTGCTGCTCAAAATATCAATGAACTTTGCTTTGAAACGAACGCTCTTTTTCGATCTGAATATGGGAATTTGTATGCTTCTTTGTTCAGTCAATCGGAGCGTCATATTGCTGTTGTTGAAGCATTAGCTCAGAAGAATAAGGGCTTAAAACGCAACGAAATACAACGCTTGACCAAGCTGCCCGATGGCGGTAGTTTGAGTAAGATTCTCAAAGAATTGGAAGAGAGTAGTTTTATCAGGAAATACAGTGCCTTCGGCAAAAAAAGTAAGGAGAGTTTGTATCAACTCGTCGATATGTATTCTCTGTTTTACCTCAATTTTATTCAAAAAATCGGGCAAGACGAAGAACTGTTTTGGATGAATATACAAGATACGTCTGCTTTCTACGCTTGGAGCGGTTATGCTTTTGAGATGGTTTGTTTACACCATGTCACTCAAATCAAAAAAGCACTTGGCATTTCGGGAGTCGGCACATCCATCTCCACTTGGCAGTCCAAAAAAGCGCAAATTGACTTGTTAATTGATCGAAGAGATCGCGTCATCAATCTATGCGAGATGAAGTTTTCGATTCATCCTTTCAAAATTACTAAGATACAAGCAGAGAGCTTACGAAACAAAATAGGCACGTTCAAATCGGAAACCAAGACCTCAAAAGCAATCTTCCTCACCTTGATCACCACTTTTGGATTGGCGGAAAGTCCTTACAAGGGAATGGTGCAAAATGAATTGTCGATGGATGTGTTGTTTGAAGGTCAATAAATCTTACAAGCAGATTGTCCGAAGCAATTTAACACCCAAATGCTAATCGACCTATGATAATTTCCTGTACATTTGATTATCAATTTAGAATTAGTCTAAATATAATCAACATGAGAAAATATCTACTCCTCTCATTACTCTTTAATATAGTTGGCTTGACTTTACAAGCACAGAGTAATCTTGCAACCGATTCCATCGCCATGTCTGTTGAACTCAGCGATGTCGTCGTTACTGCTCAATATGCGCCTACGGATAGCAAAAATGCGCTCCAAAGCATTCGTACCATTTCTAGAGCGCGGATAGAGCAGCAGGGTGCGACTAATCTAGAACAACTCTTACAGCAAGATTTGAATATTCGGATCAATCAGGATTTGGTGTTAGGGAGTAGTATGAGCATTTTGGGTGTGAGTGGCGAAAATGTGAAAATTATGGTCGATGGCGTCCCGATGGTCGGGCGACTGAACGGCAATATTGACTTGAGTCAAATCAATCTCAACAATATTGAACGAATCGAGATCATAGAAGGTCCGATGTCCGTCAGCTATGGTACAGATGCGCTCGGTGGCGTTATCAATCTCATTACTAAAAAATCCCAACGCTATGCTTACGAACTTGCTTTGACACAGCAATTAGAAACCCAAGCCGAAAGCAGTAGTAGCATAGAAGCCGGTGCGCGTTTGGGTGAAAATTGGTTGTTAAGATGGAGCGGCGGCTACGATTGGTTTGATGGTATAGGCGATGATTCTTTGCGCTCGGTCGTCTGGAATCCGAAGCAGCAATGGTACACAGATGCGAGTTTGCGTTATGATTTTGGAGAGAATCAGCGGATCATTTATCAGTTTTCTTACTTCGACGAAGCGGTGCAGAATTTAGGAGATATTCGTCGTCCACAATTCAAACCGTATGCTTTTGATGATGAATTTTCGACTATTCGTAGCAATCACGCTTTGACGCATGAAGGCACGGTTTTTAAAAAGTTCTATTGGCAAAATACATTAGGCTACAATCATTTTGATCGAAGCGTCAATAGCTTTCGGTTGGATATGGAAACTGGCGATCAATTGCCGCTGCAAGGCGATACGACTTTGTTTGATACCTATATGTTGCGCTCTGTTTTGGCAAGTCAGCTAGATAGCAAAATCAACTTTCAGCTAGGCATTGATATGCGACAGGAACTCGGCGATGGTGCGAGAATCGTTGATCCACAAGCGACAGACGATGGTCAAATTGACATGGGCGAATATGCTGTTTTTGGAAGTGTACGCTATCAACCTGTGGATGCGCTGACTGCCGAAATTGGTTTGCGTGCAACACAGCATACACGCTACGATGCACCTTTGATTCCTTCCTTTCATTTGAAGTATCAATTGGCAGAGGCTTGGCAAGTCCGCGCTTCCTATGGCAAAGGATTTCGCAGTCCAAGTCTGAAAGAGTTGTTTTTGTCCTTTATCGACATCAATCATTTCATTATCGGCAATCCTGATTTGCAAGCCGAAACATCCGACAATATTCAGATTCATCTCAACTTCGATCAACAGTGGAATGAGCATCAACTCGACGCTCAACTCCAACTCTTTCATAACCGCATCAATAATCAAATTCAACTTTTCCCTTTCCTCATCGAAGGCGATCAAATTGTACCTGCCATCAATGGACAATCCAACGAATTTGCCTATTTCAATATCGCAGAAAACAGAACGCAAGGAGCTAATCTACGCCTTAACTATCAGTGGAAAAATCTGACTTTGGCATCGGGTATTTCTACCATCGGTTTCTTCAATCCGTTAAGTGAAGAAGGCTTCGATGTTCCTAATTTCACTTTCACCAATGCACTGACAGGTCAGTTTGGATACGCATTGCCCAAACAAAATGCACAAGCCAATATCTTTCTTCGCTACACCGACCGCTTCGTCAATTACTATCCCGAAACCATTGATAATGTGACCGTTGCACGTCAAAGTATTCAGGATGGATTTGCGATGTTGGATGCGAGTTATACACAATCTTTTTTCAAAAATCGACTTTCCTTAACAGGCGGTATTCGCAATGTGTTAGACATCACGCAAGTCAATGTACAAGGCGGACAAGTAGGTGCGCATAGTGGCGGCAGTGCATTGCCAATAGGTGCAGGGCGGAGCTTTTTTGTGAGAGCGAGGTTGCGGTTGTTTGGAGAGTAGAAGTAAAAACGAGGTAAATCAAAATTGTAGAATTTTTTTGAAGCCAGATAGCTCAAAGTCCAAAATGAATGATAAATTTGCATCATTATTTAGAATTGATCTAATTTAAAATAAATGTAAATATTCTTTTAACTCAACGTGAGAAACATGCGCTACATCACAACACTATTGGCAATTTTGCTTCTTTTGAGTAGCTACTCACTAGCCTCTGCTCAACAGGCTTACGAAAACGTCACAGCTGAATTGGAAGGTGTTGTCGAATTAGAAAATGAGCTTGCTATAGGTGCGAACATTGCGCTAGAAGGTACTTCTTTTTTGGCGGCTACGGATGTCGATGGGCGATTTCAGTTTTCGGCTGTGCCTTTTGGAAATTATACCATTAAAATCACTTATGTCGGCGCAGAAGAGTTGGCACAAGAGATAGCTGTCAAAAGCAAAAAGGAAGCCTTTAAGTTTGAGCTTTTCCCTATCGCAGTTGCCTTAGAAGTAGCTACCGTCAGCGCGAAATCCAATGCTTCAGAAATGTCCTCTCAGCCTATTTCGATTAGTTCACTGGACACCAAAGCATTTAATAGTCAGGCTCTTGGAGCAGAAGAAGTACTGAAACGTTCGAGTGGTGTTGTAGTGCGTCAGCAAGGTGGTTTGGGTAGCGCGACGAGCATCAATTTGAATGGACTGACTGGGCAAGCAGTACGTATTTATTACGATGGCATTCCGCTACAAGTATTCGGTGGCGGCGTACAGATCAACAACATTCCCGTCGATGCGTTGGAGCGCATGGATGTTTATAAAGGTGTGATGCCTATTGATGTGGGAACGGATGCGCTTGGTGGCGGTATCAATTTAGTGCCGTTTCGCTCTTTCAATGAATATTTGCGGACTTCTTACACGATTGGTTCTTTCAATACGCATGGCTATGGCGTGGCGTTAAAATATCAATTGAGCGAACCACTTTATCTGAGAGGGAGTTTTGAGCAAGCGACGCGCCTGCAGACAGAAGGAGAAATAGTAGAAGATAGTATCATACCGACGGTGGATAACGGATCTTTCCGATTGGCGATTCGAGATTCAGAAATGGGTGTGTTCCAAGACCGTGCAACACCTGATGTGATCACCACTTTCAATCCATCTACACTCGAAGTGAAAGGCACTATAGATATGAGTGAGGGTTTTGTACCTGATGATGTCGATCAACGATATCAGCGATTTATTTTCAGAGGTAATGATGTATTTATACCAGTTCGAGCCAATGATGGTGCTCCTTTCAATCAATTTATAGTGTATCAAGCGAATCTGGCGACGAATACTTATGTAGGCACTACTATCGCACGCGAAGAGATCGTGTCAGTGTTGACTTTTAACAACTTTGGACAAGGTGTAGTCGATGCAGTAAGTAATATTTATTTGCAAGATGCAGGAAATTATGACGGTCTAGGCATCGCGGCAAGAGTTAATAAGATTCTTGGTGAAAGCAATGAATTTGGCAAGTCTTATGTCTTCGAGCCAGCTCGTGTCCTCAATCCTGCCAATGTCGTTCTACCTACTTTCAATCAGTTTGAGGTTGTCGATGAAGGACGTGCCTTGACTGTCGCAAAAGTGAACGTAGATGTACCTCAGGAAGCAGTAGATATTGTATTGGCAGCAGGTGGCACCCAAAATCTGACGCCCGATCAAGTTCAGCAAATATCTGGGCTTTTGTTTACTGCTGAAACAGAATCTTGGTGCGAGCTTGATTTGAATACGCTGACAGTGACGCCTATTCAAGATATTACTGAAGAAGGTGTTTTTGGAGCAGGGAGTTCTTTTGAGCAAGCACAATGGAGAAGTTTATCCCTCTGTCGTCACGGAGGGCGAAAATGCTTTCTATAGATATACGCCTGGCAATCCTGGTTTGAGTGAAAAAGTGTTCGATGCAACAGGTGTGGATATTTTGAGTGTTTTTAATTTAGGAGTGGATAATTAAGAGATTAGGAGCACAGTGAGCTGGGGATTGAGGATTTGTTTTGCTGTTGCTCTTTCCTCTCGAAATTGAAGCAATTAGGTAATAAGTAATAGGTAAGCGGAATGAGCGAGACTTCAGCACCAATACTTATTGCTTACTACTTGTATTCGAGACATACAGCAAGATTTAAAATAAAAGTGTTGAAATGGAGTTTATTCTGATATTTTTAGCCAGTACACTTCTGTTTAGCAAATCAAAATACTTCCCGAAACGATGGGAACGACTGTCTGCGGTCACTGCTGCTAACAAGATATTGACTAGATTAGTTGGTTACTTTTTAATGTCGTATTCATTGGTGCTCTTTGCGATGAAATGGAGCGTATTCACTGGTTTCGTGATTTGGTCAGTCGTGGTGATGCTGTGTTTGAGTGTAGTAGTGATGGTGTTTCCTTTATTGGCGAATGGTCTAGAAAAAACAAAATAGTTATGCCTGCGAAGCAACAATATTTATCGAGTACAGGACAGCGAGCATTGAAAGTATCTGCTGGCATTTTGGGTGGTTTCCTTTTGGCAAGTGCTTTGCATTTAGTCATTGGTGCTTTGGCAAAAGACAAAAGTATCATCATTATGACTTCTGCTTTTAGTACGTTTTTCGTTTGGATTTTTTTGATGATTATGGCTTTTACGTTCAAAAGCGGATGGAAAGCGTGGGGTGTTTATTTGTTAGGAATAATTATTTGTGGAGGAATCATTTTTATGGCATCGTAAATAAAAAATCATGAAATTAAAAGGACTAAAGACCAGAGCTTACAACGTTTTCTTCCATACACATACGGTAGCTGGAATTGTCATCAGCTTCGCTTTGTTTGTGATCTTTTATGCTGGTGCATTTTCTTTGTTTCGGCATGATGTAGCGCGCTGGGAAAATCCAAATATGCGGATTGAAACGCCTGAGTCGATTGATTATGATCGTGCGATGGCAGCCTTGGAGTCCTACTATGGAGATGCTTTTGCACCTGCTGAATTGACGACTATTCGTCCGCCGACGGAAGATTCTCCTTTTATCAAGTTTTACGGTGCAAAATATACAGATGACAGCCGAGAAGAAACCGAGCGTTTCTTTAGCTATATTGATGCTAATGATAACTATAAAGTTACAGATGCTGAGGAGGCGAAAACCACAATGAGCAATACGATTTATCACCTGCATTACTTCCGACAGATTCCTGTGATTGGGATTTATCTTTCAGGTTTGGTTGCCGTCTTTTTCTTATTTGCAACGGTGACGGGCATCATGATTCATTGGCGTAATCTGGTCACTAAATTCTATGCCTTTACGGTCAAAGGAAAGTGGAAGCAGATTTGGACGAATGCACATACTGTTTTAGGCGTCATTGGGATTCCTTTCCAAGTGGCGTATGGCATTACAGGTGCATTTTATGGATTACTGACATTGTTGTTGATTCCAAGCGCATTTATATTATTCGGTGGCGACACAGATGCCATAGTCGCGGTCGTACGTCCAGATGCAGCTCTGAAAGTAGAAGCGGACGCGCCAAAAGTCGATCATGCTTCTTTGCAATCTTATCACGATCAAGTGACTGCACTTTATCCTGAAGTGCCTGTCAGCAATGTCCGAATGGCGAATCATGGGCGAGAAGATGGCTACGTGATTTTCAATTTGGATGATGAACGCACCATCAATGGAACTGGACAAGTCGTCTATGCCCTCAATTCAGGCGAAGAACTTTTCCATACGCCGCCTTCGCAAAACACCTACACGCAGTCTGTAATCAATGTCATCTCCAAACTCCACTTTGCTACTTTTGGTGGACTGGGCTTGCGGATTGTCTATTTTATCTTGGCGATGATTACTTGCTTTATGATTTTGAGTGGTGTTTTATTGTGGCAAGAAGCACGCAATAACAAACGCTATACCGAGAAGCAAAAACGCTTTCATCATCGCGTCACGAAAGTTTATCTGGCGATTTGTCTGGGACTATTTCCTGCGACTGCACTCATTTTTATCGCGAATAAAGTCGTTCCAATGGAGCTAGTCGGACGGACAACTATTGTCAATTCGGTCTTCTTTTTGGGTTGGTTGGCACTGATTATTGCTGGTTTATTTTGGAATAATTTCCGTCGCTTGAATTTGAATTATTTGAGCATTGGAGGGCTATTTTCGTTGCTTATTCCTGTAGCAAATGGTGTGGTGACCGGTGATTGGTTTTGGTCAACTTTGACAAATGCACAATGGTATGTAGCGAGTGTGGATCTGTTTTGGTTGATGACTGGCGTTAGTGCGTTTTTAGCAGTATGGATGATTCAGCGGTCAAGAACAAAGTCCAATATACGCGTAGAAAAATCACAGAAACTTGAGAAAAAGGACACTGCTCTAGTGTGATTTTTATCTCTAGATATTTTTAAAAATACAAGTGCATGATAGGCAGGCTTTCTAAACAATTTGCTGTCTCAGAAGTGCTGCCTATCACTCACCCTTTATAGCTGAAACCGATCTGCTACTACTAATTCCTTACCACCACTACTGTAATCATAAAAGCCCTCTCCAGACTTTCTACCCAACCTTCCAGCAGTCACCATATTGACCAATAGCGGGCAAGGGGCATATTTTGGATTGCCAAAACCATCATGCAGCACTCGCATGATCGACAAACAAACATCCAGTCCTATGAAATCTGCTAACTGCAAAGGCCCCATCGGATGCGCCATACCTAGTTTCATCACAGTATCTATTTCTTCTACGCCCGCTACGCCTTCGTACAAACTGTAGACGGCTTCGTTTATCATCGGCATCAAAATGCGATTGGCGACAAAGCCAGGATAGTCGTTGACCTCGACAGGGACTTTGTGTAGATTTTTGGAAAGCTCCATTACTTGCTGCGTAGTTCCATCTGAAGTCGCATATCCACGGATTACTTCCACCAATTTCATAATCGGTACGGGATTCATGAAGTGCATCCCAATCACTTTGTCCGCTCTTTTGGTCGCTGCGGCGATCTGTGTGATGGAAATGGAAGACGTATTGGTCGCCAAAATGGCATTTTCAGGAGCGGCTGCATCTATCTGCTCGAAGATCTTGACTTTGAGTGCTTGATTTTCGGTAGCGGCTTCCACGACTAAGTCCGCATTGGCGACGCCCTGTGCTAGATCATTGGTGAACGCGATTCGATCTAGTGTCGCCTGCTTGTCGGCTTCACTGATCTTTTCTTTTCTGATGAGTCGATCTAGATTCTTGGTGATCGTTCGTATGGCTCGTTCTAGGGCTGCTTCGGAGACATCTACTAAATGTATATCGTATCCATTTTGAGCGAAAACGTGCGCGATACCGTTGCCCATAGTCCCTGCTCCTATAACACTGATATTTTTCATTTGGTCTTATTTTTATTGTTAAAAGACTCATCAAATCTGAAAGATTTAGCAAGTCCGGTCTATTATTTCTCCTCTTTTACACATCGAAACCCAGTATGATTTAGTCCAGTATTTGGGCTAGAACTCATTCGACTCGCTACTCGATAACCTGAACAATAATCGTCATTGCAGAGGAAAGAACCACCGCGAGTGACGCGCTTCGGTGTGTAAGGGTCGTTGGGATCAAAACTTCGATTGGGTCCTACGGGATTGTGTTGGGTTTGATTGACCAATCGGGCTCGCTCATAGTAGCGGGCATCGTACCAGTCGGCGCACCATTCCCACACATTGCCTGCCATATCGTAAAGTCCGTAGGCATTGGGTTCAAAACTTCTGACGGGTGCGGTGGCGTAAAAACCGTCCGTTTCTTTGTTTTCATAAGGAAATAGACCTTGCCAAAAATTGGCGCGTGCCTCGCCTTCGTTGACATCTTTATTGCCCCAAGGATAGATCGTTTTCTTCTGTCCGGCTCGAGCTGCCCATTCCCATTCTGCCTCTGTCGGCAGTCGTTTTCCTGCCCACTCAGCATAAGCTATGGCATCCTCCCAGGCGACTTGTACTACGGGATGACTCATACGATCTTTTATACTGCTACCCGGTCCTTCCGGCTGCTGCCAGTTTGCGCCTATCGTCCAAGCCCACCACTGCGAATAGTCCTGTAAAGAAACCGGAGTAGCAGTTTGTTGGAAAACGAGTGCGCCGGGCTGCAAAATGCTGTCCGGTGGTTTGGGCGTATTGGGAGAAAGTTCTTTTTTGAGTTCTTCCCAAATGATAGGGCGTTCTGCTACTGTCACGTAGTCAGTTGCTTCTACAAACTCACTAAATTGCTGATTGGTGACTTCTGTTTCGTCCATCCAAAATGCATCGACTTGCACTTCGTGTTTGGGAAATTCGTCTGGTCGCGCCTGCTCATTGTCGCCACCCATATGGAATGTACCGGCTGGGATATGTACCATGCCATCGACTGATGCGACCGCTGTTTTTGAGCTTTTCGTTCCCTCTTCTGCTGGCTGACAGGCAAATAGGATAGCCAAAAGAAAGCATATAATCCAAGTAATTCTCATAAGTCTTCTATCAAAACGAGCACAAAGGTAAGATTTTCAGGGGAGCGAAATGACTTCCATTTCATTAAATCCTTTTCCAATAGAGTCTTTTCGTTACATTTGTCGCGCAACATCTTTTTTGACGATACAGCCTTCTGTTCATTTTTTCAAAGCTCAATTTATTATGCTCTTAGACATAGGTAGAGGCATTCTAGGGATTGTCATTTTATTGGCGATCTGTTATGCGTTTAGCAAAAAGCGATCTGCCATTGATTGGCGATTGGTCAGTGTGGGTATTGGTATGCAGGTGGTGTTGGCGCTGCTGATTTTACAAATTCCCTTTTTGAATAGTTTGTTTGATAGTATTGCCAAAGGATTTCAGCAAATCATTGGGTTTACGGATGCTGGATCGATTTTCTTATTTGGCTCGCTTGTAGACGGTAAAATTGTGATGCCGGAATTTAAGCCCATTGAAGGGTTTAATGGGATCGTGAATTTCGGATTTGCCTTTCGAGTTTTACCGACTATCCTTTTCTTTTCTGCCTTGACCGCTATCCTTTATTACTTAGGTATTTTGCAGAAAATCATTTTTAGTTTTGCTTGGTTGATGCGTCGTACTATGCGACTCACTGGAGCAGAAAGTTTGGCAATGGCTGCCAATGTTTTCATCGGGCAAACAGAAGCACCGCTAGTCATCAAACCTTTTTTGGATAAGATGACGCGCTCAGAATTGTTTTCTTTAATGACAGGTGGTTTTGCGACTATCGCAGGTAGCGTTTTCGCGATCTACGTCAATTTTCTGGGAGGTGAAGATGCAGATACTCAAGTACTTTTTGCCAAACATCTACTGATTGCGTCTATTATCTCAGCACCTGCGGCTATCGTAGCGGCTAAGATGTTGATTCCTGAAACGGAGGAAAAGACAGTAGCCGAAGAAATGGACATCAAAGTGGATGCTGGAAATAATCTACTGGACGCCATCTCGAAAGGAACGACAGACGGGCTGAAGCTAGCAGTCAATGTCGGTGCGATGTTGCTAGTGTTTACAGCACTGGTCTTTATGCTCAATTTCTTATTTATCAACGGTCCGGGTAACTGGTTTGGTTGGAACGAAAGTATCGTTGAATCTACAAACGGTCGTTATGAAGGTTTTTCTTTTACGTATATCATCAGCTGGGTATTCGCACCTTTTGCTTGGATTATAGGGACACCTAATGAAGATTTACTCATTATGGGGCAGCTATTGGGAAAGAAAACAGTCATCAATGAGTTCATCGCTTATGGAGATTTTGTACAACTGCGTACAGCCGGAATAGAACTACAAGAAAAGTCAAAAATTATAGCGACCTACGCCCTCTGCGGCTTCGCCAATTTTGCGTCTATTGGGATACAGATCGGTGGTATTGGTGCGCTAGCACCTTCTCGTCGGAAAGATCTGACGGAGCTGGGGTTATTAGCATTGGTAGGTGGTACGATTGCGAGTTTGTTGACGGCGGCGATCGCAGGGATGATTGTTTAAAGAACTAGTCCTTAGCCGCGAGCGATTAGCTGTTAGCTGGTTTAAGGTAAACGTAGTTTTATCAGTATTAGCTTAACTATCTTTGGTACTCAAATTTGAACTAATATCTAAGTGAAAAGAATTATTCTAAGTTTAGTTGTCCCTACTTTTCTGGGCAGTTGCTCTGAGCCACCGGCGCCTAGTTTTTCATTACAAGATAGGCAGCTAGTCGATTCGCTTTATCAAATGGAATATGAACAAATTGTCGATACCTTAGATGCGCAGTGCGAAATCATGCAGACCACGCAGCTAGATCAAATCGTCGATTCTTTATTGAAAGAGCGTTTGGTCGAAGTGATGCAACAGCGACAGCGTTATCAGCAAAATGAGCAGTGAGTTATGTTGTATCGAATCTATCCGGCTATCGCGATGGCCATGCTACTATTGGCTTGTGAACCTCAAGATAATAGCGAAGCCAAAGCCCAACTCATCGACGAGCGAGTAGCAGAAAAAGTGGAACGCCTACGCAATAGCAAAGCGGATCGCTGCCGGACAGAACTATACACACAAGCCAATACCATCGTCGATTCTATTTTGATCGCACGCGCAAAAGTGAGTAAAGACACCATCACAAAACCAATGAAAGTCAGTCGCCCTGATTTGCCAGATGCTTTTTTGCTAGAAGATACTTTTGCCATCCATCCTTTATTGCCAGAAGTCGATACTTTGAACGCGGATACTTTGACAAATGAGGATATAGAATAAGTGAATAATGAACTGATTATCAGCTGTATACCACTCGGATGGCTCGTTCAAAAATGCTACATCCAGCACACAAACAAAACGAAACTATGCAAACTTACCAATCTGACATCCTCATCATCGGGGCAGGACTTTCCGGTATCGTCACCGCTTTAGAACTATTGGATACAGGTAAAAAGATTACCATGATCGACCGAGATACAGAAGAAAATATTGGTGGTCTGGCAAGGTGGGCATTCGGTGGTATGTTTTTTGTCAATAGCAAACATCAGCGACGTGTCGGCATCAAGGATTCTATCGAGCTGGCAAAGCATGATTGGTGGTCATTCGCAGAATTTGAAGCAGATGAATATTGGGGGCAAAAGTGGGCAGAGCAGTACATTCATCTATGCACACCACATAGTTATGATTGGTTGAAAAGTAAGGGACTGGGATTCTTTCCGGTACTCAATTGGGTAGAGCGCGGTTTGTTTCAGCCGGGTAACTCTGTTCCTCGTTTTCATATGGTGTTGGGGACAGGCTGGGAATTGGTCAAAGTCTTAGTGCAGCAATTGCGTACGCATCCCAAAGCAGAAAATATTCGATTTTGTTTTGGACATCGCGTACAGGAGTTGCTAGTCGATCAGCAGACGGTGACAGGTGTACATGGTCAGATAGAGACTTCAGCAGCTGATTTTGTAGCCAAAGCCGATGTCATCATAGTGGCAACAGGCGGCATCAATGGTAGTGTAGAAAAAGTAAAAGCAAACTGGGCGAAAGATATGGGCACACCACCTAAACGTATCTTGAACGGTGCGCATCAATATGCCGTAGGCGATCTACACGAAGCGACAGAAAGGGTAGGGGGCAGCGTCGTCAATCTGGACAAGCAGTGGAATTATGCAGCAGGTATCGCGCACTACGCACCACGAAAAGTAGATCACGGACTGAGTTTAGTCCCTTGTAAGTCAGCCCTTTGGCTCAACTATGAAGGAAGACGGCTAGGGCCTATGCCACTCATTACAGCCTATGATACGCGCTACCTCGTACAGCGTATTTGTCAAGAGCCGGTGCGTTACTCTTGGCAGATTCTGAACTGGAAAATTGCGAAAAAGGAATTTGCGATCTCGGGTTCGGAGCATAACGAACTCATGCGCGATAAAA
The DNA here is from genome assembly GCA_038749535.1 of Bacteroidota bacterium. Taxonomy (GTDB): domain Bacteria; phylum Bacteroidota; class Bacteroidia; order Chitinophagales; family Saprospiraceae; genus JAAUTG01. Next base: position 4,630 of record JBCDHX010000116.1, on the reverse strand, counting down.
AACTACTCAAGTTTATTTTGAAAACCGCTTTGGTCGGTGGTGGTCAGCTCGTCCAAAAAATCATCGACAACTGCGAAGATGTAGTCATCGGGCATTCGCTACCTGAATTGGTCGATCAAATGAACGCGATAGATGGTAATCAAACTGTCAAATTGCGCTATGTACAGGAAGCCATTGAGCCTTATGATGCGCAAATAGAAAGAGGGGCTTCTTTCCACAATGATGAACAACTGCGCCGCATTGCTCATGCTCGGCAGTATCGTGGAGACCGAGTACGCACTTGCAAGTTTCAGAAGATTTTGGATGAGAAAGCAATGCCATTGATTGCCATCCGGACACATATTTTGTCGCGCAAAAGTCTAGGTGGCATCCAAACTAATCTAAAGAGTCAAGTCCTGCAGCCCAGTTCAGATGGTGCTACACAAAAGGCTTTTGACAATTTTTATGCTATAGGAGAAGCTGCCGGATTCGGCGGTGGTGGGATGCACGGCAAGCGTTCGCTGGAAGGAACATTTCTGGGAGGCTGTGTCATCAGTGCGCGAGTGGCAGCCGCTGCGATCAAGGGAGAAACGCTTTCTTAAGTACTGTTGTGTAGATGTTCCAGCAGGTGTCGATTCGTGCAACAGATAGCACAAAGCCATTATATTCTGCCCCATTGCACACTAAAATAGTTACGTTAAATAAATGTGATTGGCTAATATTCACAACAATTTCGCTACATTTGAGTTAAACACATTATCACAATTTTCACTTTTTACAGAAACAACCGTTTACATGGAAATGACAGATAAGCTAAGAGATACACTCGAACGCTCCGCCTTCGGAGTTTGCGCTTATTTGGGCGAAAAGATGAAACTGTCTTCTGCTCGCGTTCGCGTCTATTTCATTTACATTTCTTTTATCACGATGGGGTCGCCTATCATTTTCTATCTGTTTGTTGCTTTTTGGTTGAATGTCAAAGACTACATCCGCAAAAGCAAACATATCATTTGGCAATGAGTATCAATTGGCAACTGCCAAGTCCACTTCAAAACATCTCCAATGCGGCTTGCCAGGTCCGAAATATTCAACTGTGGCTAAAGCGAGAAGACCAAATCCATCCTACGCTTTCCGGCAATAAATGGCGCAAACTCAAATATAACCTACAAGCCGCTCGCACTCAAAACTACAACACACTCGTCACTTTCGGCGGCACATTTTCTAATCACATCGCCGCCACCGCAGCAGCTGGTCACCTCTGCAATTTTCAGACGTACGGCATCATCCGTGGAGAAGCAACTGCTAGCCAAAATCCAACCTTGCAGCAAGCGCAAGCACATGGGATGCAGCTTCATTTCGTCGATAGATCGACTTATCGAAACGCCAATAGAATAGCATTGGCTCAACAACTTATACCAGAACCCTTTTACTTTTTACCTGAAGGTGGTACGAATCAATTAGCTCTAAAGGGCTGCGCGGAAATTGTATTAGAATTAAAAGAGCAGTTGATACAACTGCCTGATTTTGTTTGCGTTAGCTGCGGTACAGGTGGTACTATAGCAGGCATCATTCAAGGCATAAATGGGCGGCAGCGAGTGATCGGATTTTCTGCTTTGAAAGGTGATTTTTTGGAAAAAGAAGTCAGGCAGTTACTAGAAAATGAGTTGGATAATTGGGAAATAATGACTGATTATCATTTCGGTGGCTATGCTAAAATTAAACCGATACTCATTGCATTTATGCAGCAATTCTATGCGCAATATCAGATTCCACTAGAACCCATTTATACCGGAAAAATGCTGTACGGCATCTTTGACTTAATTGAAAAAGGATTTTTTCCAGATGGTAGCCAGATTGTAGCGATTCATACTGGTGGATTGCAGGGCATTGAAGGAATTAATAAAAGATTTGGGCTTGATTTGCCGGATGTATAGAAAACGAACGACTGAAGTCATTCACTGTAGATGACCCATTTTGCGATGAAGTCGCGTTTTCTCTTACGTATCATGCATCACGTATCGCTTTCTCAACTCCCGTCACTCTCCCTGCTCTCGAAGCTCTGTTAGACCGCAAAACTTTCCCCACAGCTACAAGATCGAGACGCATTGGGATTCTCGAAATAAAAGCCTTTCCCGGATAAACCACCTGAGAATGACAACTTAGTATTGAAGAGGTACATAAAGCTTTTCAGATCGGTGACGATTTTTTCGCCATTGTCCTCAAAAGCTTGATCGTCAGGTCGATCTTCGTTATCAAATTCCATATTGTAGGTCAGACCGGAGCAACCGCCACTCGTCACAGAGACGCGCACAAAGTGATCTTGCCCTACTTTATCTTCTTGGCGCAAACGCGCTATTTCCTGCTTTGCTGAGTCAGCTACGAATAACATTTTCTTTAGATATTAGATGCTAGATATTAGACAATAGACTGCTTCAACAGACTCAAAATCAACAATTCATGCCTATGACCTAACAGTTTTATTTACAAAATATCATATCTATTATTTACAGAACAAGTGAACAATTTAGAAGTTTTATGCGCTAATAGACCGGCTCTCTCACCAAAATATTTTTCAACTTTTCGACGACGACATCCAGTTCTTCTTTTGTATTGTAATGGGAGAAAGAGAAGCGAACAGTTTTATATCCTTCCTTTAGCTTCAAGGCAGTCACGACATGAGAACCGGCATCTGCACCGGAGCTGCAAGCACTACCGCCGGATACACTGATACCTTCAATATCCAAACTCAGCAGCAGCAACTCTGAACGCTCAGAAGGTGGAAAGGCAACACTCAAAACTGTGTACAAAGAAGGTTGCTCTAGGTCTGTATTGAAGTGCAAATCTTCAAAATTTACTTTGAGTTGAGCAGCTAAATAATCACGTAAATCATGAATATGCGCCATGCGCTCGTCCATTTCATCTGTCGCCAATTCCAATGCTTTTGCCAACCCAACGATACCATATACATTTTCTGTGCCGCCACGCATATTGCGCTCTTGTGCGCCTCCATCTATGAACGGCTGAATGATGTTATTACCGTTGATGTAAATGAAACCAACGCCTTTCGGTCCGTGAAATTTGTGAGCTGCACCGGACAGAAAAGAGATAGGCGTGGTATTGACATCCATCGGGAAGTGTCCGACAGTCTGTACTGTATCAGAGTGAAAATAGGCGTCATGTTCTTGACACAACTTTGAGACCCGGTCGATGTCTAGAAGTATACCAGTTTCATTGTTGGCGTGCATGAGGGAAACCAACGTTTTTCGGTCGCTAGAACTTAATAGCTCTTCCAAACGATCATAGTCGACTCGACCTTTGGTACATACATCTAACAATTCAATTTCTACGCCACCTGTCTTTTCCAGTCGCTCCAATGTATGCAAGACACAATGATGCTCGATGGGCGAAGAAATGATGCGCTGTACACCTAGATCACGTACGGCACATTTGAGCGCCATGTTATTGGATTCTGTACCACCGGAGGTAAAAAAGATTTCACCTATAGACGCGCCTATACAGTTGGCGACTTGCTTTCGAGCTTGTTCTATCAACGCTCTCACTCGCCTCCCTTCTGCATGAATGGAAGAGGGATTGCCGTATTCAGCCTGCATCACTTCCGTCATAGCGGTGATGACTTCGGGGCTTAGGGGAGTAGTCGCAGCGTTGTCTAAGTATACTCTCATTTCTTTTAGCTATTAGCTATTAGCCGTTGGCTGTTAGCAGTTTGTCACTTCATAGCTTAAGCTCAGCGATGGATTATTGGTATCAATCATCACATTTTACTAGAAGTCAGGCAAAGGTATTATTCACGTTGGAGAAAAAAGAGTGGAAAGTCTAGAAAATGACAAACAACAAAAAAGTCGCACCCCATTTTAGCGGCACGACCTACTATTAACAAATTATAATCCCATGAACATATAATCATCTGGTAGTTTGGGATGGTGGTTTTAGTTTGTGCTAGTAGAACGCATAGGAGCGGAATTTAGTTTGGGTAGTGACTTTTTTGAGTGAAATGAACCTAACCATTTTGTACGATGTTTACGTCTACCTACAAAAGACAAACTTCATGAACATCAAATCCACTTTCTTTTTTCTTCTATTTTTCGTCAGTTTTGGTTTCTTCTTATCGGCTTGTGAAAAAAATACAGAAGATTTGAAGGGTACGGAAGACCAGTTTGGACATGCTTTTGTTAGTGAAGATCCATTGTTCGACTGTAATTTTAAATCCATAGACTCACCATCTAGGACGCCTGTCAGAGCAGTTCATATCTTTAATAACTATGCCTTTTTTGGTCGAAGTAATCTACACATTATTGATGTAGCTACCAATGAGATATTAATGGATACTGGAACAAGTACTTACGATTTTGTACTGAAAAATAAAAAAGTTTTCGTTTGTAGTGCGGATGGTATCTTTTCGTTTCATAGTGAAACAACTGAATTCAAACAAGAAGCCAATGTCGGTTGCAAAGAAATGGTTTTGACAACTGATGATGAGTTAATATTTTTATCTCTCTACCCGACAAAAAATAAAAGGGCAAGAAAAAAGGCTTAGATTAGAGTAAGAAAAGAAGTAAAAATCTAAGCCTTATGAAAAAAAACTGAGTACGAATATACAAGAGTTCTTTGATAAAATATACGACCGGATAGT